>CAZIAN010000851.1:1384-1915 GCA_964537355.1 uncultured Pirellulales bacterium
AATTGCAATTACTTTTCCCTTAATGTCAAACAGTTCTTTCATCTTTTGTCCTTTCTCACAGACGTTTTTCCGTAAGCAGCCATATTCATCCGCTCATATATTCATTTAATTTGTTCTACAGACTAATAATGCTTTGATTAAATCGCCTGTATTGGGCAGAATATACAGCAGGCCGGTTACGATTTCAATGTTTTTTAGTTTTAAGACCGGTAAAGCCGGCTCGATGCTGTTTTGGGAGTTAATTATGCCAAACTACATGATTGCAAAGTTTGAAGAAATTGATGCCGTAAAGTGTCCGTGCGGCTTTTCAAGGCGGGCCTTCGTAAGCCCGGATAATCCCACAGCCACGATGCACATAGTCAATATTGAAGCCGACTCGCAGGTGCATTATCATAAAAAGCTTACCGAGGTTTACCTTGTCCTCGAAGGCGAAGGCCAAATGGAGCTGGATGGCGAAATAATTCCCGTAAAGCCCTTTACCGCCATATTTATCAAGCCTGGCTGCCGACATCGTGCCATAGGAAAGATGCG
>CAZIAN010000852.1:0-1905 GCA_964537355.1 uncultured Pirellulales bacterium
CGAAACGAACTTTCAAATAACGCAGTAAACAAATTCCCTCTTTTTATTACTCTCATGGCTGTCGGAGTCTGGATTTCCAGGAGTTTTCTAGTGGCAACGGGCTCGTATTTTCACTATATCCCCGGATTAGATTTTGTGAACACTTCTGCTCTTTATTCTCCTCTTGCAACAATTTCGACATTAGGAAGAATTGTATTAATTTTCATATCTATAAGGGTCTTCAGGAAGACAAAAGATCGCGGCACTATATTAGCAATACTTTATATATTTATTGAGATTTGCTGGCATTTATTCTCGGGCAAGCGTATGGGTCTGCTGATGGCTTTAGTATGTATCATACTCACATATATCTACGTCAGAAAAAAAATACCTCTTATACCTGTGTTGTGCTTTATGCTTGTGTTATTCATTGGTTCGCCTCTGATAGTGTATTATCGTTCGGCTGTACGGTATATATATACTCAAGGTGATAAAACCACAACAGTAGCCTCAACAAAAAAAGCTTTTAAAGAAATTGTCAACTCAGATATTAAAAAGTCCTTGCACTCAGTTTTTGACCGTTTAAATGATGGGCAATTTACAGCAGGTTGTTTGAAATCTGTCCCTGAAGAGATTCCATTTTTGCAAGATAAAACATATAAGATGATCTTATGGATACCTGTTCCACGTGTATTGTATCATCAGCGACCTAAATTTCTGCTTGATTATTTTAATATAATCCAGGGGATTCCAACCAGAGTCACTGTAGCTCCCGTTACCACAGTTGGTGAAGCTTATATCAATTTTGGATGGCCTGGGATACCTTTTGTATTTTTGATACTTGGCATAATATACAAAGCTTTTGAATATGTTTTTGGATCGGAACTTTCACCTTCTCAGGCAGCTATTTTGCTTTTTTTCTGCATTATGGTTATTGGCATGACAGTTGAGCCTGCCGTAACACAGCTTTCATGGATGCTGAAAATAATCATTTTATTGCTTATATGCAGATTTTTTGAATCCGGTTTTGCGTTTAGAAGAAAAACTCAAACTCATAACTAATTTCCTTCCCAAAAGTGAGTGGCAATGTCTGACTAACTACATCACCTACAACGCGAGATTTCCATACGATGGATTGTCCAAGATTGTCTCATATCTGCAAGTGGGTTGTCGCAAAGACTTTTATTCCACTGCTTCTCCTTCAATGGATACGCATCGAAAATCATCTATTGTGGGTACGCTGGAACAATCGGCTGAATCCCCTTCTGATCTGGAAGCGTTGCCGCTTGAGGCGCACCAGCAACATAAAGCTGCACTGGGCCTGTGGCACGAGGATTCTACCCGGCTGGATCAATCTCGATGGATGGCGGAAACGTGGTGTTGACTATATAATGGACTTGCGCTGCGCGCTGCCATTCGCCGACAATTCCGTGAATTACGTTTTCATGGAACATGCCCTTGAGCATTTCAATCTTTCGGACGGTGTATCGGCTCTGCGCGAATTGCATCGAGTGATGGCCGACGGTGGAGTGATTCGTATTATTGTGCCCGATTTGGAGCGATATTGTTCAGCGTATTCAGCCTCCGATCGTGGCTGGTTTGCGCTGGCCGGGCCAAAGTTAACCACCTTAGCCGAGGGATTGAACTACGTGTTTTTGAATCATTTCCATCGATTCATATACGACTTCGAATCTCTTTCTTTGATGCTCAAGGAAGCGGGCTTTCACAATATTGTCAAGTCCAGCCACCTCGCCAGTGAGCATAAGGAACTTTGCCAAGACATGGACCTGCCGAATCGGAAAGCTTTAAACCTCTATGTGGAAGCTCGTAAATAATGCCGTGCACCATTTATCAAAGGATGTTTGAGTAAAGTGTCAATGGGCGCTTTAAAACCGGCCAGGGATGGGCGCTTTAAAACCAGCCAAA
>CAZIAN010000853.1:0-1895 GCA_964537355.1 uncultured Pirellulales bacterium
TACTCTCCTCGTTCATGCGCCGCGCAAGACATGTCCAAAGCTTGGCGTCAGATGCACCGATCATTAGTTCGACGTGCGGATCACGGCGAATCTTTTCTCTAAGTGTTATCGCCAGGCCCTGCTTTTCGGCATAATGCCTGTAGCCGGCAGCTATCGTATTCCAGTTGCCTTTACCTAACGGCGTAAGACGTACCGACTTTGCACTGCGGCGTAACTCAAACGTTGTTGTTAATCTTTGGTTGTATAGTTTATCTGTGGGTGTGGTACTCTGAAGTTCCGGGAAAACGTAAGCATCGTCCCATGTTGCAATCATTGCTGAACCGCTCTTTATAAAGCCGAGCATATTCATATGGCAGCCTTCATAATCGGATGTGCCGAATACTCGCTTAAAGGTTTTTCCGCTGTTGGCCGAAACCAGTAGTCCCTCACGGCAGGGCAGGATAATGAAGCCATCCTCAATATCCGTAACAGCCAGAGCATCCTCAAGCATACGGACGCTTCTGCTTGCCTTGTTCTCGTAACGAAGCTCCAGTGTTTTTCCTTCATCAACAAGGGCAAAAACAACAGCCGTACCATTCTTTTTATTGCGCAGATGTATGGAATATTTGTTCACGCTGTCAACTCTCTCAAAATCACCCTCAAGCCACTCTGCGCTTCCGGGCCCAGCCGTCCCATCCGAAGGCCATCTTGTTCCTGAACGTTTATCTAACAAGCTCCATCGTCCCGTAACATCATTAATCTCAGTCTTCAACCAGCGGCTTTCTAATGTTATCGTATCTGCGTGGCAGATTGAGGATATCAGTATGATTAATAAACAGATTAAAATCTTCTTACGCATAATCAGTCTCCTTATATCAAATTGATAGCTTGCGTGTCCCGTATGAAATTAATTACACTCCTGTTTCAATACAGTAGCAGATTTTACTGAGAAATCAAATCTTCTTAATTGTATTATCTCGGATTTCCCACGTAGTGCATGAAAAATGAGTTGTACTCCTCAAATAAAATGGTAGAAATTTGATTTAACTCTGAAATAAAATGGATTCTCCAAACGTCTTTACATGCGGAATGTTACATAGAGTAGGGGCAGAGTATGTCTATACACATGGAGAATGCTTGTTTTGAAAGAAGTTACGAATTTTTTAGAATACTCTAAAAAATGATATTACCCCGGATTTACCAAGTAGATTTGTGCAAAAATTAATAATTTGATAGATTTTGGTGATATTATTGACGTCGTACATAGAAAATTGCGTTTTTAAGCGTTCAAAGGGGACATTACCAGATAATAATTTATTAGGAGTGAAGATAATGAGGACTAAAGTAATGCTTATGGTGGCAATTGTAACGATAATTACCGGTAGTAGTGTGGCTGCGGATTGGCCGCAACTGCGCGGGCCGAACCGTGACGGCAAGTCCGTAGACACGGGCCTGCTCAAGGAATGGCCGAACGATGGCCCCCCGCTCGCCTGGAAAATCGACAAACTCGGTGGCGGTTATAGCGCTCCGTCCGTTACCGTCGGACGGATCTTCGGCATGAGCAACCGGGGTGAGGACGAAGTCGTTTGGGCCCTGTCCGAGGCCGACGGCAATGAGCTTTGGGTGACCCGCCTTGGCCCGGCTTTCGCGCAGCGACCGTCGCAGGGAAAAGAGGGACCCGCGTGCACGCCGACAGTCGATGGCGAACGGCTCTATGTCGAGGGCCTGGGGGGTAATGTGGCTTGCCTGCAGGTAGAAGACGGCAAGATCGTATGGCAAATCAGTATGACAGATGATTTTGGCGGGCGCACACCCATGTGGAGCTACCGCGAATCGCCGCTCATTGATGGCGATAAGGTCGTCATCACCCCCGGCGGCCCCGATGCTACACTGGTGGCCCTCGATAAGCTGACCGG
>CAZIAN010000854.1:0-1894 GCA_964537355.1 uncultured Pirellulales bacterium
GTCACAAAAGCATTACTTAACTGGGCATCACTTTTGAGTCTATTTAATTCTATTTCCCCAAGTGCTGTCGCTACCCATTGCCTTTCCTGTGTTTGAGCCTGGTTGATTGACTCGATAAGATTTTCGAGAAGTTGATTAGTAGCGGCACCGGAAGCAGCTAAAGTATATGCCGCTATCTGATTCAAATCACGCTGATATTGCTGACTGATGTCGTCTTTAAGCTGAGCATAACTGGCCGTCAGGCCTAACTGCCAGTATTGCTTCATCTCGTCGAGAAGCTGCTCACGAATAGCCGGCTCAAGAACGGCCTGAAGCTGTTCGATATCCGGCGGCTTGGGAGATAAGAGTCGTCCGGTAGCGTAACCGGCCATAATCAGAAGCACGGCTGCGGCAGCAACCTTAGCGAAACTGTTCGGTAACTTTATCCTGTCTATAAGACGGACTCGCCTGGCGTTCGAAAAGGTGTTTGTTTGCCCGGAAATCTCGGTTAGCTTTGCAATGGTTGAATTTGCCAGCTCCCGGGGCGGGCCGGGCGGAACCTGCTCATTGTTGAGAGCATTTACAGCTTTTTCCAGGATATTTTCACTTTCTCTTTCTTTCATAATACAACCTCATTTTTCTCTTTTGTCGAGACTTCAAAAGACTTTCGTAGTTTCGCTCTGGCCCGATGTAGTAGTACACCTGCGGCATTTGTCTTAATACCAAGTTCTTTTGCTATCTGCCGATAACTCATATCATTCAGGTATCGCATGCAAAATACCTGCGCTTCTGCCGGCGGCAGTTGAATAAGCGACTCTCGCAGCCTGGCAATCAATTCCTCCTGCTGTGCCATTTGAACCGGGCCCGGATTTTTGCTCGGCACAGCAACCCAGTCAGCAGAAGCAACATTACTGTCTGACCGGTGGAATCTTTTTCGCAACTGATCTATAGCCCGTACGGTAGCCAGGCGTACCAACAGGGCAGAAAAATTCCGAATACGCTGCCGCCGCGAGAATTCCAGGGCACTAACAAATGTTTCCTGGAAACAGTCGGCTGCATCCGCGCGGTTGCCAAGCAACTTGTAAGCAGTCTGCCAAACCGCAGGGCCGTGTTTTTCGATAATTATCTGCCAGTCAATCACTTGTAAGCAAATCTCCTTTTGAACAGCTGCCGTTATTATATTATTATAGTCGCCGGGACCGCCTATTTTATTACAAAAATTCTGATTGATAAATACCGACTTTAGTGAACATTAGTGTACCTTAACCTTTATTTTATCCTGATTAACGAACCATTGCTGGTTTTTAGGTAAACCTCGCCTACACAAAAGAGCTGGCCTGGGCCTATGGTTTCTACCAGTTTTCTTTTCTTCTTTCCGATTACCGTTAAGGGAAGGTCTGTTCTTATGGAACCATTATGCGTCCAGGCTGGTTTTAGATAACCATTTGTTTTCATAAATAACTTACCTACTTTTCTGAATACGATATGGAATTTGCAAAACTCTGATTCTGCAATTACTCATAGACCGTTACTCTGAAACGATTTACTGTATTATTTGCTTTCGCTCCGTTGTTTTTAATCCCCATATAATGGGAAATCTTTCATTGATTTTCTAACGGTGCAGACAAATTTGTTCTCAAGCCCTACTATGGTGGGCTGTTATATAAGTCGCCGGAGCTGCCCGTTTTATTACAAAAATTCTCGATGCTTGGCTCTTTTCCTCATATCAAATACGGAGTGTCCATAAAAAATATTTTTTTGTCTGATTTGCTGAAATTTTTTCTTGCAATGCTTTTGACCGCGTGGCAAAATTGGTACATCCCAGCCTGTCGATGGCAGGTCTTAGGCAGACCAAAAAAATTTTTGAGGGAGCTTAGAATGACTGGAAAAGTCAGAAGGAAGAAATCAGAAGCAG
>CAZIAN010000855.1:0-1894 GCA_964537355.1 uncultured Pirellulales bacterium
ATCTACACTATATAGAACCACTAATTTAGGTTCATGTTCTACAATCATTCTATTGATATGTTCGGCTCTTGTATTTCTAATGTCTTCTATTCGTTCAGGTTCGATATGTAAGAATTCTGCTATTTCTTGCATTTGATTATAATATCTTGCAGGTATTGACAATAACTCAATAAGACAATTATTTCCGTTTCTCCTGCCCAGCTCTGTATTGCTTCAGTCGGAATTGGACATTTCCTGAAATTTAGTTAATCTTTATAATTTGCGAAAGGAGACGTCCAATGAAGACCAACCGCAGGAAATTCTCATCCAACCAAAAAGTTCATATTTTACGCCAGCACCTGGTGGAAAAGGCACCTATCTCAGAGGTTTGTGATCAGAACGGTATCCAGCCGACCCAGTTTTACCAATGGCAGAAGCTGTTTTTTGAGAACGGAACAGCAGCCTTCGACCAGGCCGGCAACGGACGTAAAGACAGTCAGGTCAGGAAATTAGAGCAGCAGAACGCTCAGTTGCAAGCTAGGCTGGCCCACAAGGACGAGGTCATCGCCGAGATCATGGCTGATCACGTTCGCTTAAAAAAAAATCTTGGCGAGGCTTAAAGGATGCCTGGGCAGAACCTGATTTACGGGACGAGGTGGTCGATTACGTGCGTTATTGGGCCGACAAAACCGATATCAAGGCCACGAAAATGGTTAAATGGATAGGGATTGCTCGCAGCAAATTTTACGATTGGCGATCTCGCTACGGCAAGGTCAACGAGCACAATGCCTGGATACCACGTGACTTCTGGCTGACCGAGGTGGAAAGGCAGGCGATTATCAATTATTATCACGACCATCCCTTGGAAGGTTATCGCCGGTTATGCTATATGATGATGGATGCTGATCTTGTGGCCGTCAGCCCTTCCAGTGTGTATCGGGTATTGACCCATGCCGGGCTGTTAAACCGCTGGAACCGCCAACCATCGAAAAAAGGCACCGGCTTTGTTCAGCCTCTAAAAGCCCACGAACACTGGCATATCGACATTTCGTACCTTAATATCTGCGGCACATTTTACTATTTGTGCAGCATCCTGGATGGTTTTAGCCGTTATATTGTCCACTGGGAAATCCGTGAAGCCATGAAAGAATCAGATGTTGAAATCATCCTGCAGCGGGCCCGGGAAAAATTCCCCGATGCTCAACCGCGGATTATCTCTGACAATGGCCCGCAGTTTATCGCCCGGGATTTTAAGGAATTTATCAAAATCAGCGGTATGACGCATGTAAAAACCTCGCCCTATTATCCGCAGAGCAACGGCAAACTGGAGCGTTATCACCGGACCATCAAAGGCACCTGTATTCGGGTCAATACCCCGTTGTCGCTGTCCGATGCCCAACGGCTGGTAACTGAGTTTGTGGATCATTACAATACCGTTCGCTTACATAGTGCGATAGACTATATTACGCCAAAGGATAAGCTCGAAGGCCGGGCCGAAACGATCCTGGCCGAGCGTGAATCGAAACTGGCCGCGGCCCGCGCGGCTCGGAAAGCCCAAAGACAAGCATCCTGAAGGAAAGAAACTTGACAATGATCGAACGACTGATAAGAATGATGAAGGCTGACGAAACAGACGCAGGCTCTGCAGAGGTGCAACCTGTCAGGGATAATCAGCCGGGATGACGGAATACCGTTGGGGTGGGCCTTAGTGTCCACCCACTTCCTTCAAAATGTATTCTTGATTCCCTTATGCCTTTAAAAACCTTGATTTGCCAAAGGCAAATCAGATACAAATAGGTGTAACCGCTAAAAAGCGTTTGTCCAATTCACGCTGAACCAGTACACTTCCTCGAAACCGGAATAAACCTCTGTTTCAAAATATGATTTAGGTGTACCACGTGGAGTGATTACTCCT
>CAZIAN010000856.1:0-1893 GCA_964537355.1 uncultured Pirellulales bacterium
GTGGTACGAGTACTACGCTGGTGGCGGAAGAAGCTGAAAAGAGAGTGCTTGTTCCAAAAAGGACTATAAGCAATGACTGGAAAGGAGGGCAGCCTTTCAATGACTCATTCTGGCCGGTTAGCGTTGGAAGTCCCGGGGGTGTCGGCTACGAAAGAAGCTCGGGTTATCAGAACTATATCAGTCTTGATGTGCAGCAAGAGATGTACAACAGGAACACCAGTTGTTATATCCGTATTCCTTTTGAAGTTAACAGTAATGGGCTGGCCGGATTCGATATTATGACATTGAAAATCAGGTACGATGACGGTTTTGTCGCCTATATCAACGGTGTCGAGGTTGCCAGACGTAATTTCACCGGCACACCGGAGTGGAATTCCAGTGCTTCGATCCAGAACACAGATTCGGCTGCGGTGGTATTCGAGAATTTCAATGTCTCATCGTTCCTGAACGTCCTTCGCAGCGGTGAGAATATCTTAGCTATACAAGGTCTTAATCAAAGGTCCACCAGTAGTGACTTTTTGATATCGGCAGAACTGGTTGTCGGCAAAAGCAGTCCACCCGGTGACGATGGTACTTCACCCGGTGTGCTCGAATATACCGGGCCAATTACGCTGAATCAAAGTGCCCATGTTAAAGCCCGCGTACTCAGCGGCAGCACGTGGAGCGCCCTCAATGAAGCAACTTTCGCAGTAGGTCCGGTGGTGGAAAATCTTCGCATCACGGAGATTATGTATAATCCGAATGACCTGAACACCGAATATGTTGAGCTTCAGAACATCGGCAGCGAAACTATTAATCTGAATCTGGCTAAGTTCACAAACGGCATTGATTTTACCTTCCCGAATATGGAGCTTGCGGGCAACGAATATGTCGTAGTCGTTCAGGACCGCCAGGCCTTTGAAAAAAGATACGGTACAGGCCTTAATATAGCCGGTGAATACTTCGGCAGATTAAATGACGGCGGAGAGCGAATCAGATTGGAAGATGCTATAGGTCAAACCATTTTGGATTTCGATTACAAGGACGGCTGGCGTTCCATTACGGATGGTGACGGTTTCTCTCTGACAGTAATTGATCCTGCTAATACCGAACCATTGGACTGGAATGAGAAAGACTCCTGGCGCGGGAGCGCATATCTTAGTGGTTCGCCGGGCGAAGATGACAGCGGTATTGTCCCCAATCCGGGTGCTGTGGTTATTAACGAGGTACTGGCTCATTCACATGCTGATGCCGCGGGCTGGATAGAGCTGCATAATACTACAAGCACTGCTATAGGCATTGGCGGCTGGTTCCTCAGTGACAGCAGCTCTGACCTTATGAAATACCAAATTGCCGCAGGGACAATCATTGCTCCGGATGGATATATTGTTTTCTACGAAGACCAGCATTTCAACAATCCATCTGCTCCGGGCTCTAATCAGCCATTTGCCCTGAGCGAGAACGGTGAACAGTTGTATCTAAGCTCGGCAGAAGGCAGTCTTTTGACAGGCTATCGTAACGTGGAGGATTTCGGCTGCTCAGAGACCGCCGTATCATTTGGACGTTACTATAAGCTTAGTACCGGCAACTATAACTTTGTGCCGATGTCTGAAAATACGCCGGGCTTTGCTAATGCCTATCCGAAGGTCGGCCCGATAGTTATCAACGAGATTATGTACAATCCATCCTGGCCGGTTGGCGGCTCATATACCAATGACCAATATGAATATATCGAACTGCGCAACATCAGCAATGAACCTGTCACTTTATATAATTTTGAGACTGCTCAACCGTGGAAGTTCACCGATGGTATTGACTTTACTTTCCCGGCTGATGTTCCCGTTACGATACCCGCCAGCGGATACGTATTGGTGGTCAAGGACCCGGAGGCGTTTTCCTGGCGGTATCCGGCTG
>CAZIAN010000857.1:0-1889 GCA_964537355.1 uncultured Pirellulales bacterium
TGTATTTTGTTCTTGACAAATAAGCAAAACTTAGTTAAACTATAGACTGAAATGGGTAAAAAGGTTTTAAGGTGCCCCCGTCGGGGTTCGAACCCGAATAGCAAGATTAGCAGTCAAGCACCTAATCCATTAGGATACGGGGGCGGGTTTTCACAAATCGCTATATCCCATTTCGTGCATCGTGTAGCGGTCATCTCGCCCATGACCGCTACATTTGTTTTTAGTATACGTTAATATATTGCTGGTGTCAAGAAAAAACGATACAGTCAACGCGTTCATACAACTGTAACAACTAGCATCAAAAAAGTCAAGAGGTTTTTGATGGTGAAGCCACACAGCAATCTAAGTGACGCTATTAAGAATCTGCATGGTTGTGATGCAACTTGGCTTGAATCCGTGCCTGTCAAAGAAACTTTTCAAGGCCAGACCGTGTGGGAAGGCGTAGTCGAGGTCTTTGAGCTGATTGATCATCCAACGGCCAAGAAGTGCTACGCTTGGTCTTATTTGATGGATGAATCGGGAAAGAGGAAATTTATGGCAGTATTGCATCAACGGCCCGTAGATTCTCCGGAAAAGGCTGTAAGGGCTTATATTGTGGCAGATAATAAGATAAGGAAAACTAAATAATTGTTTTTTTGATTTCTCCTCCAAAAAACTTTCAAAAAACTTTTTTACTTGCTTACTAAATTTGCCGATATTATATTTGAGTATCATACCAACAAAAAATTGCATAAATAAATTAATTATGAATCAATATAGACGAAAATTGCTAAACGCAATACTTTTCTTCTCCAAAAGAAAAGTAAAGCATTTGAATACTACCAAGCTTTGCAAGCTACTCTATTTTTTTGATTTTACCCATGTTAAGGAAACAGGCTATCCAGCCATAGGACTTCGGTATAATGCTTTTGAACAGGGACCAGTGCCAAAAGCATTTTGGCTTGAAATAAAAGATGGAAATGTGCCTGAGGATTTTAAGGGACAATTAAATATTTTTGTCCGAAGAGACGACCTTGATAAAGACTATAAAGAGCTTGAATTTAAGGCAAAGGTTAACCCTGATTTAAGGGAATTTACCCCAAGGGAGCAAAAGATATTAGATAATTTGGCGTTTATTTACCAAGAAGCTACGGCCAAGCAGATGTCTGAAGTTTCCCATCTAAAAAACCAACCATGGGATCTCACATGCCGCACAAAGGGACTCATGGCTCCCATTGATTACGAATTGGCAATAGATTCTGACGTGACACTTGAGAAAGAGGAAGTCAGGCAACTCATAAGGGATTATTTTGAAGTTATAAGAAATTTTGAATTATTTCCTATTAGTTGAGCCATGCCAAAATTAGGTGACGTTTTATTTTATGAAAAATATGAATATGAGGATGGTGAAAAAAGCGATAAGCTTTTTATAGTCCTTTGTTCGGATAAACATTGTTTAGTACTTAAAACAACTAAGAATTCACGACGTTATAAAGACGCAAAAGAGGGATGCAATCCCCATAAAAAGGTCTTTTTTATACCTTCCGAGAAAAAAGAATTCTTCTACCTCGATACGTACGTACAGTTTCCGCAGATAATTGAAATACCTGTCCAGGATTTGCTAAAAGGCGCTTTCTATAAAAAAATCACAAACAATGAATCTGCCCTATCAGCGAAATTCGCACAAGCAATAAAAGACTGTCTGCGATATTTCAAGAACGATATCAGCCCTGTTCATTGGGATTTAATATTTTCTGATTCAAAAAACTCCCCTTCAATAAAGTCCTTACATGACCTCGCCTCAAGGTTTGGCAAAAAATAGTACTCTCCACCCAATTCAAATTAGGACACTACCTGGGCTTGCGCCATTGGTTTACATCCCTTATTCGCTTGTGATAAAATCCTGTCTA
>CAZIAN010000858.1:0-1888 GCA_964537355.1 uncultured Pirellulales bacterium
CCTACGATAAATGCCTTGCAGGCCTTGAGCAGTTTAAGATGAAAGAAGATAGAAACGGCGTACAGACCAAGGGACTGCTCTTTATGGAGAAAAGCTGGGACACGTCTTATCTGTGGGAAAACGCCGAGGCGGCACTGGCATATATCGAAGCTTATACAGACACCAAAAATCAATCGTATCTTGCCGATGCACTTACAATCCTCCGGGCCATAGCGAAACATCATCACGGCCAACACGGATTTTTGACAGAAGGTGTGGATTGGAATAATCATGTGGGCAAACAGCATCATTTCAATCAGGCCGAATACGGGGACATCCAATACACCGAGCCCCTTTTGAATAACCTACATATTGTAGAGCCCACTTTGCTGGCAATTAAACTCGAAGGTACAGCACTCAATCCAGTCACTGCCCGGAAAAATCAAGCGAAACATCTGGTACCTGCAAACAAGGGTCTCTCACAGGATGCTGTAAAACTCCTCTACGAGCGAGGCAGGCGAGAAGTCTATAGCGGCAAAGACCTTGATACCATAGGCATGCCTGTAGGAGGCATCGCTGCAGGGCAACTCTATCTCCGCGGCGATGGAACGCTTGGCCTTTGGCAAATCTTCAACAGGCACGTTTTCACAGGATACGGCCTGGAATGTTACCGCACTTACAGGCCCGACTCGCCAGTGGACTCTGGCTTTGCCGTGATTGTAAATCAAGACGGCAATACATTCGCTAAAACACTGAACCAGGACTTCGGTAAAGTGGAATTTGCAGGTCAATACCCAATCGGCAACGTTCGTTATCGTGAAGATGGCTTCCCGGTAAGTGTTTCACTGAAAGCCTATTCACCTTTTATTCCGCTTAACGCAAAAGATTCCGCTCTGCCTGCAACAATATTTCGTATCAGCGTTCGAAATACATCAGCCAAGAAACTCTCTGTAAATCTTGTAGGATGGCTTGAGAACGCTGTTCTAATTGATTCTGCAAAGGCCATGCATGCTTTGCGTCGAAGCCGGATTGTCAATGAAAGGAAGAGGACACTGATTGTGCATACCGCCGAGAAGGCGCCGGC
This sequence comes from uncultured Pirellulales bacterium, assembly GCA_964537355.1. GTDB lineage: Bacteria > Planctomycetota > Phycisphaerae > Sedimentisphaerales > Anaerobacaceae > NIOZ-UU13. The sequence goes on from CAZIAN010000858.1 coordinate 1,064, forward strand.
ACCAAAAGGAACCGAAGAGCCTCGGCCTAAAATTGTCCTGAACGATTTCGAGGGCGAAGACTACAATAACTGGAAGGCAACAGGCCAGGCGTTTGGCAAAGGCCCAGCTAACGGAACATTGGCAAGCCAGCAGAAGGTAAGCGGCTTTCTCGGCAAAGGACTTGTCAATACATTCTTAGGTGGAGACAATCCCCGCGGCACGCTGACATCGCCCCCTTTTAGAATCTCGCGGAAGTTCGTCAATTTTCTAATCGGCGGAGGTAATCACTCAGGCCAAACCTGTATGAATTTACTTATCGACGACAAAGTCGTGGGCACAGCAACCGGTAAGAGCAACGAAAAACTCGAATGGTACTTCTGGAACGTAGAACAATTTGAAGGTAAAACAGCGAAAATTCAAATCGTCGATAAATATTCCGGCGGCTGGGGTCATATCAACATTGACCAGATAGAGTTGTCGGACAAGCCGCACAAAGGCCCGATGGGTCCGCTCGACAAACTTCCTGACTTCGGCTCACTGGTTCTGGCTCTCTCGAAAGAAGCAATTCAACCTCAGGAGGTTAACAAGCTTATTGCATCTATCCCAGATAGAGAAGTCAAACTATACTCGAAGGAAAATGCCACCTGGCCTGTTACCGAAAGACAAAGCACAGCTATTGCTGCCAACACAGTGGAATTAGCGCCCGGCGCGACGCGCACTTTCACTTTTGTCCTGGCCTGGTTTTTCCCTAACTACTCAAACGGCCGGGAGTATGCCAACCATTTCAACAGCGCTTCCGATGTCGCACATTATGTTCTCGATAATTACAACCGTCTCGCTGCTAA
>CAZIAN010000859.1:0-1887 GCA_964537355.1 uncultured Pirellulales bacterium
ATCGGGTAGGAGGCGGGATTGCTCCCGCCGTCCTCCCACACCACCGGGCATACGGTTCCGTACCACGGCGGTTCATGTATCACATTGTAGACGATGTAATTGACTTAACAATGACGCAAGACCAAGTTTGTCAAAGTAGCTCTTATGATAACATGCGTGCATGTGACTGGCTCCAGAATTCCACCATGGGCCACGGCCGTTAGTTGCCGATTTCCACGCTCGTACCTCATCCAAACCTCGCCTCATCAGGTTCTTGGCACGCGTAAAGGTACGTTTCCATTGACGCCAAAGGATACAACGCAGTTTTCGCCGTATCCAGCTATCCAGCTCTTCGAAAACGCCCTTAACCTCCGCCAGTCGGAAGTAATTAACCCAGCCTCGCAATAACGGTCTCAACTCTGTGATAAACTTTGCAAGACTACGGCCTCGACCTATCCGGAGCAACTCCTTAAGCTTTACCTTAAAACGTTTGACACTGGCAGGTGCAACCTTAAGTCGCGGCTGCTTGTGAAACGTCATGCTGTAACCTAAGAATTTCCGGTTCCATGGCCTGTCGACCGCACTCTTGGTTTGGTTGACCTTGAGTTTCAGATGTTTTGCAAGAAACCGTGTTACCGAAGCCAGAACACGCTGGCCGGCTCGCTTTGACCGTACATAAATATTACAATCATCGGCATACCGGCAAAATGTATGGCCCCGACTTTCCAACTCTTTGTCCAAATCGTCAAGCAGTATATTGGACAGTAATGGCGAAAGTGGCCCGCCTTGTGGGGTCCCTTCTGTTCGTTGAGAGACCACACCATCGGACAGTACGCCTGCCTGCAGGTACCGGCGGATTAAGCCGAGCACCCGTTTGTCTTTGACTTTGCGGGCTATACGTGAAAGAAGCACATCGTGATTAACCCGGTCAAAGAACTTCTCCAGATCTATGTCAACTACCCAGCGACGCCCGGATGACACATGGGACCGGGCGGCAAGTACCGCTTGATGGGCACTTCTGGACGGGCGGAATCCATAGCTTGATTCGGAAAAGTCGCCGTCAAAGACAGGCTGCATTACCTGATGTAATGCCTGTTGGATGAGCCGATCAATTACCGTAGGGATACCCAATTGACGCATCCCTTTGCCGTTTGGCTTGGGTATATCCACCCGCCGAACCGGACTCGGTATATATCGATCAGCCAAAAGCTGCTCTTTGATATCCGGCCAGTGATCACAGAGATAAGACCTCAGTGATTCTACCGGCATCTCATCAACTCCGGCAGAGCCTTTGTTGGCCTCAACCCGAAACAAGGCCGCTATCATGTTCTCGCGTTCGACCACCGCTTCCATCATCTGCATCGTCCGTGGGCAGGAATTGTCTGTCCTTGCCGTGGGCCTTGACACACCACCACCATAATCTCGCCGATTCCGTCGGCTACCATCCGGGGCGGTGACAGACATCTCAGTCTGTCGATCTGCGTCTGCTGACTCCATCGAAATTCCAGGTTCCTTACCAGTAATACATGTTCGGGCCTTCAGTCCGGTCGATAGACTTAATATGCCCTCTGCTGACTTCTGCCTACCCATCCTGCCGCCTTGTGGCGACAGTAGCACTTGGCAGATAGACAGACCTCCCCGGGTAATGCACACTTACCTTCACGCTTATGCCCGCCGCATCTACGGTCATGCCTTCCGTACAGCTATTGGACTTTGAAGATAATGGCCTTCTTATCCGACATGACCGCCTCATATGCGATTCCTGTTCGTCGAGCCAGCGCTTTGCCTGCGGCTTCCTTCAGATTCAGCCTCACGACTGACACCCTTGCCGTCCGGCTAATGGTTCCCGCTGTCGGGCCCATAGAGAACTTACATCTCCAAGTAAGTGTGCCCTGCCGGGCACACCAT
>CAZIAN010000860.1:0-1887 GCA_964537355.1 uncultured Pirellulales bacterium
CTGGGAGTTTTTGCTCCTGGCAAGCACAAAGTTCGAGAAGCTTTGCGGAACTTCGAATTTCAAATCACGAAGTTGTTCGGTCAAAAAGCCGCGGGCCTTCTTTACTTTTTCGGTCGTTTCGCTGAAATACTTTTGGTCTTTTATTGCAGCGACGGCCACGGCGATGGCAACAGCGTCAACATTATAGGAATCTTTGACCTTCATCAGGCCTTTTATTAAGTCCGGCTGGGCAATGACGTACCCAAACCGAATGCCCGCGAGGCTATACCCCTTGCTCAGCGAGCGAAGTATCATAACATTATCGAATTCTTTGACCAGCTCCATGCAATTGGCCTCAGCGAAGTCCACGTATGCCTCATCGACGAGTAATAACCCGGATAGCTCATCGGCCAGTGAAGCTAATTCATCGACGCTTATAAAGCTGCCGCTCGGTGCGTTTGGATTGCAGATAATGGTCAGCGCGGCATTGGTGTGGGCCAATTTGGCCGGCAGGTTGAATTCAGCGTCGAACGGAATTTCAATTGCCTCGCAATTCTGCAATTTGGCTAATACAGGATAGAGCGAATATGTCGGGACCGGATATGCCGCAGGCCGGTTTTCATCGCAAAACGCTCGAAAAGCGATAGTCAGTAAATCATCACCGCCGTTGCAGCACATAATATTTTCCGGCTGGACACCATTGACCTCGGCCGCAGCCTGACGGAATTCGTTTCCGAGCGGGTCGGGGTATCGGCGAAGCCGTTCCGGACTGAGTTCAGTCAGTACCCTTAATACTTCCGGCGAGGGCGGATACGGATTCTCATTTGTGTTGAGCTTTACAACGTCGCTTTCCTTCGGCTGAAAACCCGGCTCGTAACCTTGTACCTTTTCAATATTTTTCCGAAAATACCCCATTATCTACTCCAAAACAGATTTCAGTCACGAATTATAAGTAAATTTCATCAGAAGTGAAACAAGAGATTTTCTGTATTTATAAAATCTCGGTTAATGTTCAATCGTAGAAGCCGAATTCATACGCCGCGTCGAACAGAGCAACTATGTTTTCAGGCGGCACGCCAACCTGGATGTTATGTACGTTGTTGAACACGTAGCCGCCTCCCTGCTTAAAGATTTCCACGTTTTTCCGCACGTGCTCCCTGATTTCGTCCGGTTTGGCAAAGGCAAGAACGTGCTGGGCATCTATACCGCCTCCCCAAAGCGATATCCGGCTTCCGAACATATCTTTGAGTTTTTCAGGTTCCATATTTACCAGGCCGATCTGGACGGGATTGAGAATATCGATACCATTGTCGATAAGCTCCGGGATATACTCAAAACAGGATCCGCAGGTGTGATACCAGATTTTCGCTTTCGTCAGCGATTTGATATGCTGAACGAGCTTTTTCTGTCTGGGTTTTACTATCTTTCGATAAAAATCCGGAGAAAAGATCGGCCCGCTCTGCCCCGCCAAATCGTCGCCTATCATCACTATATCGACGATGTCACCCACTTCGCCCAGAAAGCCGGTATGATAATCCATCCAGAATTTAAGCGTCCTATCCATCACCGCCTCGCAAAAGGCCGGGTTCTCTATCGTATCCATGAGCCATCTTTCCAGACCGCGCATATACCAGCAGTATTCATAGACAACTCCACCAATGCCGGTTGATATGGCATAAGGTGTTTCGTTTCGCATCTGAAGAGCTGCTTCGCGAACTCCGGTAAAGCGGCTTGGGTCGCTGCCGTCGGGGAAAGGATAATCTTCGATGTATTTAACGCTCGCATCAGCGAGCGGATGATGAGAGATGTCCATATAAAGCTGCTGCTCATCCGGCATCGACCAGACGACACCGAATTCGTCCTTCAGATCATGCCAGAGTTTACCATTGCGAGTATTCTGTTCGATAC
>CAZIAN010000861.1:0-1883 GCA_964537355.1 uncultured Pirellulales bacterium
GAATGTGGTATCAACACGATGATAGGGCCCGTAAATAGTCCTTACGCGTACGGTGGTGAGGACCCAACCATTCGAGTATATAGCCGGTATCGTAATGAATGGGGAGGAAAGATTCAGTGGATTGCCCAAACTTATCCGAAAACTTTTGACCTTACCGGTTCGATTCAAACGGCAATCGATAACGGTGCAGTCGGTGCCTTTATACATGGGGGCATAGGTGACAATTGGGTCAGGAATAACCGTGTGGATTTGTTGGCCAAAGTTGTTGAGTTCATAAAGAAAAATGGGCTGATTGCCGGCTGTGCCTGCCATTCTCTTGAAGTGCCCATGGCCATGGAAAAGGCTGGTGTTAATGTGGACTTCTATATGAAGACATTGCACAGTGGCGATTATTGGTCAGCCACACCGAAAGACGAGCGTCCCAAGCGTGGATTGCCGCCCCACGATAACATGTGGTGTACAAGACCTGAAGAGACAATCGAGTTCATGAAAAACGTCAGGAAACCATGGATTGCCTTTAAGGTTTTAGCGGCCGGTGCAATACACCCGCAAAAGGGTTTCAGATTTGCATTTGAAAACGGGGCGGATTTCGCCAATGTCGGTATGTTCGACTTCCAGGTTCGCGAAGATGCGCTTATTACCCGTGGCATCATCGCTGAGATTAAGCGTAAAGGCCGCGCTCGACAATGGATGGCATAAAACAATGCGGCTAAGCCGATCTGTCTTGCGGTTCTATATAATACAGGGTGGCTCTTGCTCAATCACTATTCCAATAGACCAAAACTGGAGATGCAATGAAGAACATCAAGGCACGTATATACAACGGCGAAACTTTGATTGGATGCTGGTTAAATCTTGGGTCATCGCTCACATCAGAAATAGTAGGTATGTCGGGATTTGACTGGGTCCTCATAGATATAGAACATGGCTCGGGTTCTGAAGGGCAGATATTGCAGCAGTTGCAGGCGTTGGAGCACACGCCTGCTGCAACCTTTGTCAGGGTTGAATCTTATCAGAGACAGCGTTTTCATCGGATTCTGGATTTAGGCGCAGAAGGTATTATGTGTCCTCGAATCAACACCTTGGAGGAAGCCCGGCAAGCGGCAAAAGCAATCCGATATCCGCCGGATGGGATAAGAGGTGTCGCCCGAATGGTCAGGGCGACAAATTTCGGTTCTGATTTTAGTGAATATTATGCAAATCAAAAGAAGAACCTCGTCTGCATCGTCCAAATCGAAACGGAAGAAATACTAAACAACCTGGGTTCGGTGGCGGCAATCGACGAAATCGATGTGTTGTTTATTGGGCCGATGGACCTTTCAATTGCGTTGGGTGTTTTTGGTAAACCCGACCACCCGAGATTTGTCGATGCTCTTAAAGCCACTGCTGATGCGGCCATAAGAGAAGGTAAGGCGGCCGGTATCTTGCTTCAGAATCCCGAAGAATTTGAGAGGTACTACGAATTAGGATTTCGTTTTATTGCCTGTAGTTCGGATTCGAGCTTTGTTCAGCATGGAGCCTGCAAAATGGCGGAGAGATTAAATGAGCTGAAAAACTCTCACGAAGTCAGAAGATAGAAATCATATATAAATCTATTCTTGAGGATTAGCAAGGAAACAAACTTTGAAAATTACGCAGGTTGACTCTTTTCTTATGTCCTGTCAAATGCCTGAGCCTGTCAAATTACGGTTCTGGGCCGGAGAACGGACAATTTTAAAAAGAGATGCGATGTTGATTCGAATAACCACCGATTCCGGTTTGAAGGGATATGCTCCGGGCCCTGCTCACGAGCGAGCAGACAGAGAAATAAAGCAGACAATCGCGCCTTTTCTGATAGGCAAGGACCCTCGCCGCTGGCAGGAATTTTGCTTTTCGGCAAACCG
>CAZIAN010000862.1:0-1875 GCA_964537355.1 uncultured Pirellulales bacterium
CGGAGGTGACAGCGCGGCGGCAGTTACAAAACTCGGTCTGGAAGACAGAGTGAGCCATATTTCCACTGGAGGAGGCGCTTCGCTCGAATTTCTGGAAGGTAAAAAGTTCAAGTGCCTTGAAATCCTTGATGAACAATAAAGTTCATCGTTCGTGGTATCCAACAAAAATGCGATTGCCCAAAGCAGGAACAGTTGAGATAGTGCCGTCGATACTAAGCGCCGATTTTGCCAGGCTTGCCGACGAAATAGGTATAGTTGAGTCGGCCGGTGTGAGTATTGTTCATCTCGATGTGATGGACGGCCATTTTGTTCCGAATATTACTATCGGCCCGCCGGTAATCGCCAAGCTTCGCAAATGCAGCCGTCTTGTTTTCGATGCTCATTTAATGATAAGTGAGCCGGGCAAATATGCCGAGCCTTTTGCCGAAGCAGGCGCAGATCATATAACATTTCATATCGAAGCAGCCAACCAGCCGCTGAAACTTATCGACAAACTACACGATTTAGGATGCACCGCCGGGATATGCCTGAATCCGGAGACTCCCGTCGATGCCATAAAGAGCGTTGGGCCAGTCTGCGATATGGTCCTGGTGATGACAGTGCGCCCGGGTTTCGGCGGACAGACGTTTATGCCCGAGGCGGCAAAAAAAATCAGCAAAGTCAGAGATATCGTCGGCCCTGATATCCGCATAGAAGTCGATGGCGGGATAGACCCCAAAACCACGCCAATTGTGGTTTCATACGGGGCGGATACGCTTGTTGCAGGCAATGCAATATTTGCGAAAAAGGACCGTATTGCGGCAATAAACGCCATTCGAAAGGCGGCCGAGTAAAGGCTCCCAATTTTTTATGGCCATTTCTTTCGCTTTTTGGTAGAATCCTTAGATTACTTTGTTTATATGTCGATGCAGAAATACACCGCGCTGAATGCGGGATTTGATTAAATACAGGTTGCAATGGGCAAACAAGTTAAATCCAAATGGAACGGCTTTTCGTTGAAGCCGCGGAAAGAGATGCCCGAAGGATTGTGGGTTCGCTGCCCGGGCTGTGAACACATGCTTTATAAAAGCGCCGTAGAAAAGAACCTTAATGTCTGCCCGGATTGTAACCACCACTTTCGCATCGAGGCGAAGACCCGGATTAAGTATCTGGTCGATGAAGATTCTTTCCAGGAGGTTCTTGGGGCCCTAAAGACCGAGGACCCTTTGGGCTTCAAGTTCAGGGGAACAACTTATAAAAAGCGGCTTAAAGAAGACACAAAAAAATCCGGCGCAAAAGAGGCCATGCGGATTGGCAAGGCCTTTATCAAAGGCAGAGGCGTTGTATTAGCGGTTATGGAGCCGAATTTCCTGATGGGCTCTATGGGCTTCGTAGTCGGCGAGAAACTCTGCGTGGCGGTTGATATGGCAATGGAGGAAAAGCTGCCCCTGGTAGCGGTGTGCTGTTCCGGCGGCGCCCGGATGCACGAGGGGGTAATCTCATTAGGACAGATGGCCAAAACGTCGGCAACCCTGGCTAAATTCGACGAGGCCGGTGGGCTTTATATCTGCGTCCTGGCCGACCCGACTACCGGCGGCGTTACCGCCAGCTTTGCCATGTTAGGCGATTGTTTAATAGCCGAGCCGGGGGCGCTTATCGGGTTCGCAGGACCGCGCACGATTGCCGAAACAATAAAAGTCGAGCTTCCCGAAGGTTTCCAGACCGCCGAGTTTATGTTAGAGCACGGCTTCGTGGATATGATAGTCCACCGAAAAGACCTTCGCAGTGAAATCGCACGCCTTATCGACTATTGTCATAGGTAAAATTCCTTATACTGAGTGCCCAAAAGTTTACGGCCAGCACAGAAAGAACTTTGTAAGGATATATTGTTCCAGA
>CAZIAN010000863.1:0-1862 GCA_964537355.1 uncultured Pirellulales bacterium
CGACCCAGAAAGGCAGCAGCTTGCCGACTGTAAGGCCAAAAGAATGATGCGGCGGCAGAATATGTCCGAGCGTATCCTCCTGGGTTAAACTTATCTTCTCCACGGAACCCTGGATGTTAGTAATGAAGTTGGTATGGGTCAGCTCAACTTCCCGCGGATCGCCCGTCGTACCCGAAGTGCAGAGAATCACGGCCGTATCCTCAGCGTTCTTCTTTGGGCAGATGTCACTCAGCAATTCGTCCGCCTTGGCCTGGTCCGTACTCACTTTCTTAAAAACAGTCATCTCAATCAGACCAACACTCCGGTCGTTGGCCCACTCCTTGAGTTCCCATTGGGAATTGTCGTCCTGATAATCGTCGGCCATAACAACCAGCCTGGCGTCTGTATTCATCAGATGCGTTTTTACCCCTTCGACCGGCCTTTCAGGGTCTATCAAGACAGGAACAGCACCCGCCAAGATAATCCCCCAAAGAGCAACATCCCAGTCCACACGGTTTTTTCCCAACACGGCAATTTTGTCATTGATGCCTATGCCCCTGTCTTGAACAAGCCACAATGCAAAATCTCGCGCCCGTGTTTGCAATTGTCCGAAGGTGATAACTTCTTGGCGTTCCGGCCGGATGATTTCAAGACATTCTTTATCTAAAGATGTGATTTTACTTAGAGAACCATTAAAAAGCTCGATTAAGTTTCGATATTCAAGCTCAGTTTGCATTTCTCCTTTGGCTCCTGTTAACTTCTGCGCAGTCTGTAACGCAGAAAATCCTACCATACTGAAAATAATACTCCATAAGACTGTAACTTTTCCGCTATAATATAGCAAGCACTTTTTCTACGCGAGATTACCAATTTATCGTGAGGATATTTTCAGAAATGGAAGTTTTTCCAGAATTTTCACAGACTTAGGCTGCATATTAGAGAATCCGACAATCAAAAACTAATTTCATCGACCGGCGCAGCAGTATATTTACGTTACTAAGCAAATCGCCTGTTCGCTTCTTATTACTATCAATCCATATATAATGTTTTAGTAATCGCGTACGATAACTGCATCTTTACCTACGAGATAACGGTCTGAACCTTCGACTCTGAGATTATAAACCTTACCTACATAAGGCATTGGTCTCTTGGTTACGCTTATAATCTCAATAAAGCCTTTGGATGTTTGCAGTCTTATTCCTGCTTTTAGATTCTTCAGCGATAGCCATTGCCCTGATTCCGCCATGAAGTAATGATTCTCAGCTACGCTGATACTATTTCCGCTCTGGAACAAAACATCATAGCACGCGAATGTCCCTACGTGCTCCTCTAATTTTTCGATTTGCAGGGATGTATTTGCCGGGCAGGTGACTTTACCAATTGTCTGACCTGCGACAGCTTTCGAGATTTGCACAAGTGCCCCTTCTATCCATACGGGCGTATCACCAAGGAAACACCCCCTGCCTTTAGGCGGAGGAACTGTTGTAAATGTCCATACGTTACCGGTTATTACCTCGCCGGCGCTATCGACCTCATCGATCCGCCAGTAGTAAGGCCCCATGTCCCGATTGAGACCTTCGGGAGGAGTATAGTTGGCGGTAGCCTGGCGGCCACGATATGCGCCGGTCGTATTTGATGCATCGGCATCAGCAACAGCATCGATATCAACACCGAAGTAAACATCGTGAAATGCGGCGTTCAAGCCGGAGGTCCAGCTCAATTTTATATTTACATCAACATTAAAAGCTCCATCTGCCGGACTGGGACTGGAAGCCTGGCCGGACAAACCCGGAAGTAACCGTAGTGACAAACTCGCCTGAGGTGTACCGCCATAGACCCCCATATTAATTCGGCCGCCATTGGGAAAACGCTCAAGGCCAACT
>CAZIAN010000864.1:0-1860 GCA_964537355.1 uncultured Pirellulales bacterium
TATGCCGGCAAACCACTGGCATCGAGAATCTTCCGATACGCTTGATCCTGCGCTTTTCCCGCATCTGATTTTGATAGAATGAATATGAATAATCCTCCCAATACAAATCCTGTCACCAGCCCAGTCCAAGGAATTGTCACAGGAAGACTATACTGTCTTTTGATCGCATACAATTGGGTGGTCCTTCGAACATCCAGAAACCCAAATGTCAGCAGCAACTTATCTTCACCATATCCCGGATCAACAATTTGATCGACCCGCATATCCTTATCACAGAGCGCCTCAACATTCAAATCACGGTCCAAAACAAACGACGCAAACCTGTCCCGATTCTTACCCGAGACAATAATTTCATTTTCTCCGTCATTGTTGATATCAAAGGTGATGAAGTTTTGCTGTGTTAATCCCGGGAACTGCCGCGATTTCAATACATCCAGATCGGGCCCGCGAATCTCGATTGTCCCGTCTTCCCAGCCAGTAATGATTCCACGAATACCATTGTCCATTACATTGAGACACGCAATATGGAGGTAAGATTCTTTTTCAAGTTTCTTCAGATGTTCGAATCTGTTGTTCTGATAATCCCATATAGTGATATAACTGGGTTCCTTCTTCTTGTTATGACTTGAAAACATCACCACTATTGTTGCATCGCCATCACCATCCAGATCACAAATTTCAAAATTCATCTCGGACCATTGACCGCCCAGGCGTTTTCCCTCTTGCGGTTTGCCATGAAGAGATAACACATCTATTCTCGAAGATGTATCATCGGTGCCATGTATCATCGGATTTCCGGCACTGTAATAATTACTATTACCGGGAGCGTTGGAGCCAAGAATCAATTCCGGCTCTCCGTCATTGTCAAGATCATGCAGTGCTGTTTTTATGACATACTGCCCTGTAGCCCAGCTCCAAATCTTTCTATTATTATAAATATCAAACGCGACAATATCCCGCGGCTGGTACCCATTCCCGGTCTGCAACCGGTAGATTAAATCTAAATGTCCATCTTTGTTAATATCTATCAAATGTTCAGGTATTACCAGGCATTCCCATCCATTTTTTACATGTACTGGTCGTACGGCCGCGAGATGTTTTAGAAGTGTCTTTCCTTTATTATCCAGAATGTACAGCCAGGTAGAATCCTGAGCTGCCAGGGACATAAAAATTTCCTTGGTCCCGTTGTTATCCAGGTCATCAATCAAGGGTACTTTGATCCTTCCCTTAAACGGCAGATGGGCTATGGTTCTATTTCGCTCAAGTTCTTCAATGAGAATATAATTACTGGCCTGTGATTCCAGAGGCACATCCTGCACAAGAACGAACTCGTCCGTTCCGTCGCCGTCCAGGTCAACAGCTATGTGAGATTCAGACGTTTTTACGTCTACCAGCTGGAACTTATACGGTAATTTCTTGCTGTCGAGTTTGTCGAGGTCGATAATGGACTTTTGTTCTTCAGATGGTTGGATGTGAGAACAACGGAAAAGCAGCAGTAAAGCGCAAAACAGACTTAATTTCAAATAAATCTTCATAGAGGACCTCACAAGGACCCGATGAAATTCAATGCTGATATAAAAGAGGTTTAAAGTGATATATAATATAGGGAGATTGTTTGAGGATTGAAAATATTTTTTAAAGATATTTTAGTATTAACGTTTTCGCTTAACGCGAACCTCGTTCTGCTCTTGCTCCTGCGAGCCACGATAAAGTCGGTGCGACGCAGTCCCCGGAGCCCAACGATCGGAATGGGAGGCGCCAATTACGTCCAATACGTATAAGGGATGTTTTTTCTATTCCGGCAATCCGGGATTTGATACACTACCTTCTGAGTCTACTCCCTTTGTTTCACCATTCGGC
>CAZIAN010000865.1:0-1856 GCA_964537355.1 uncultured Pirellulales bacterium
CGATGCCGGAGCGCAAGGAATTGATTGGGCGGATACCGAAAAGCCATCCGCGACTTTTTATGCGTCCGGAGAACGTCGGGCGTTTGCGTGAACTGGCAAAGGGGAAGATGAAGAGAGAGTATGACAAACTCGTCAGTGACTGTGAAAGAATTATGGCCCGTCCGCCTGCGACGAAAGAGCCTCCGAAGTATCCGAAAGATACAGTGCGAAACAGCGATCCCTGGCGGGATATTTGGTGGGGAAACAGGACGTATACAATCAAGGCGCTTAACAGCGCTGCAACGCTGGCATTTACTCGATTGCTCGGTGGACAGGAAAAATACGGCCTTGAGGCCAGGCGCATCCTGCTGGAATGTGCCAAATGGGACCCGAAGGGAAGTACGGGCTATCGCTATAATGACGAGGCCGGCATGCCCTACAATTATTATTTTTCGCGCACATATACTTTTGTTAATGATTTGCTGAGCGAGCAGGAGAAGAAAATTTGCCGAGCGGTGATGAAGGTTCGCGGGGATGAGATGTATGAGCATCTTTGTCCTCGGCATCTATGGCGACCATACAGCAGTCACTCAAACCGGGCGTGGCATTTCTTAGGTGAGGTTGGAATCGCTTTTCTTGGCGAGGTCGAAGGGGCCGAGGACTGGGTTTGGTTTGCGATGAATGTTTTCTTCAACGTTTATCCTGTATGGAGCGATGACGACGGCGGCTGGCATGAGGGGTCTTCTTACTGGTCGAGCTATCAGAATCGTTTCACATGGTGGGCGGACGTGATGCGTGAGGCGATGGGAATCAATGCTTATGATAAACCGTATTTTTCAAAGATCGGATATTATCCTATGTATCTTTTACCTCCGGGCAAGAGGGGCGGCGGCTTCGGTGACCTGACCGCTAATAAGAGGGCGGAAAGTTATATGCCGATAATGAGCACGTTTGCTGCGCAGGCACAGAACGGAAACTGGCAGTGGTATGTCGAACAGCTTGGGGGACCTGCGGACGCAGGCGGCTATATTGGTTTTATTCGCGGCGAATTACCTGAGGTGCAGGCTAAGGCTCCTGATGAGCTTGCGAAATCACGATTATTCGAAGGTACGGGACAGGCGTACCTTAATACCAATCTGACAGATGCGGACGAAAGCGTGCAGGTCGTCTTCAAATCCAGCCCTTTCGGTACGCAATCTCACGGCTACGAGGCAAATAATTCCTTTCTTCTGTGGGGTTATGGCAAGCGTCTGCTGATACGCTCAGGTTACAGAGACAGCTACGGAAGTGATCATCATAGGAACTGGATGTGGAGCACACGCTCAGTCAACAATATCACTGTCAACGGAAAAGGCCAGGGCAGACGAACATCCAAAGCCCAGGGCAAGATAATCGGATTCAAGACTACGCCTTTAATTGATATAGTTGTGGGCGAGGCGGGAAAGGCTTACGAACCACCGCTAGAGCGTTTTACACGGAGCATTATTTTTATCAAGCCGGAATTAGTCATTGTCTATGACCGACTGGAAGCCGAAAACCCTTCGACATATGAATACTGGCTGCATGCTATCAATAAGATTGATGTCGATGACCAACATAATGTCCAAGTCCGAAATGGAGATGTAGTTTGTGATATTGATTTTCTTACACCGTCGTCTTTGACCTTCAGCCAGACGGACCAATACGATCCGAATCCACGCCCGAGAATCAAGCTGCGTGAGTGGCATTTAACGGCAAAAACAGATGACAAAAAAAGAAAGATGGAATTCGTAACGCTATATCGCACTCATCGAGTCAAAGACAGGTTACCTGACGAAGCAGGTCTTGAGCGGATTGAGGGAGGTTATTTGCTGAAGGCGAAACTATCCAATGGCAAG
>CAZIAN010000866.1:0-1856 GCA_964537355.1 uncultured Pirellulales bacterium
CGATAACCCAACCTTTGTTCCCTCTCAGATTGGTATATATGTATTTGAGCTGGTAGTAAACGACGGTCAACTCGACAGTGCTCCTGATATCGTTGGAATTGTTATTGGCAATCATGCTCCGATAGCGGATGCGGGATTCCCTCGATACACAGCCCGGAATCCGGTGGTCCTTGATGGAAGCAAATCTTTTGATCCTGACGGCTTCGGACAGCTTATCTATCAGTGGCAGCAGATTTCAGGCTCGTCGGTGGATATTACAGGCGAAAATAGTGCAATGCCCACAATCAGCGGATTTAGCCAGACAAATGCGATTCAGAGATTTGAGTTTGAATTGACGGTCAGTGATGGAGACCTGAATGGTCCCCCTGATACGGTGGAAGTAATAATCGTCTCCGATTTCGGTAATAATAACTTGACACAAGTAAATCCTCCCTTTGATCCCAACAAACCGACAATAGTAGCTTTCGGCGGTGGTAACTGTGTAACAGGTGTTGCTATGGTCTTTTCCGACCCAGAAGACTGGTACGCCAAAGCCAATTTCCTGACTATCAATTCTTACGGTCAACCCTATTACCAGTACGGAGATGCGCTTATTACTTATCTTTCGAATGTTGCTCCGAATTATACTCAGCCAATCCAGACTATCGGATTCAGTACCGGCAACTTACCGGCGATAGATGTCGCTGTTCGTCTCAATGAGACCTATGCTGACGCTCGTTTCGCGGTAAACCGTGTGTCACTGCTCGATGCTGCCTGTCGGGATTTCTCCGATGATATTGCCAAATTAATTTCCACCAGCGTCGGTGGAGAAAGGTGCTGGATTGATAATTATTATGCGACCGCCGGAAGATTTTATCCCGGAACGTTGAATATTCGATTTCCAGCCCCTCCTGCCGAACATTCGACCCCGTTCGTATGGTTTCAACAATCAAATAACCCCGGTGGCGGGGCTCGCAGCAGGCCCATTTACAACGACGGCGTTACGGCCGGATTTTATCTTTCCGTTGCAGGCCCAGCTAAGAATTTTCAATTGGCCTCTGATCCTGAAAACTATTACTTCGAATGGAATTCGCAAAACGGTGCTTTAAGGTTTTATAATGAATCTCAATATCCCGGTCGAATACCTGAAGCGGTGAAACTTGTTGGTCCGGAAGACGGGATGCTTGTGGATGCAAACGGAGTGGTATTAAGTAGCGAGACCAGCGATAATGCTGTTGGCTACCAGCTTCTGTTTGGGCCGACAGCTCATGATTTGAATTACCTTGCTTCTTATACCCCGGGCCCGCCGGAAGAGGTAATCACGGAATTTCCATTTGAGACGACTTATTGGACAATCAGAGTTCACGATGAGTATGGCTCAACGGTTTATGCAGATCCAATCCGTATCAAATCCAGTAACATAGCGGCCCAGGTAATTGAGAATGTTAATACCGGCAGAAAATACAATTCTATTCAGCATGCCATCGATAATGCCGATGCGGGCGAAGAGATAGTTGTCGGCCCGGGAATTTATCAATATTTCGAAGACATTGATTTCAAAGGTAAAGCTTTAACCGTCAGGTCAACCGACCCCAATGACCCTGTCGTCGTAGCCGCTACTGTTATCAACGGCACCGGTCACGGCCCGGTGGTCACTTTTTCCGGCGATGAAGACACAAACAGTGTGCTTGCCGGTTTCACCATAACCGCAGGAAACACCGGTATTTACTGCTCCGCCGCATCACCTTTAATTAACCGCTGTAACATAGTTGGTAACATAGGCGCCGGGATAGAATTACACAAGGGCAGCAATCCGGCAATTACCCACTGTGACATCGTTTCCAACACGGGTTCCGGTCTTGCAATGTTGGATATAC
>CAZIAN010000867.1:0-1853 GCA_964537355.1 uncultured Pirellulales bacterium
CTAACGGCTGCCACTCAATAAAAGTTTTTGACTGCAATGGTTCCATAATCGCAGCTAATTTGTATTTCCATGAGCCTTTTAAATCGATTGTGTGCCCGGCGGCTGAGAGTTGATACGGCTTGTCCGGAATAAAACCGCCCCGGCCAACATTATTGACGACCCTTACAACTATGATATTCTTCCCCGCTTTTAACAGGTTTTCAGGTAAATCATATTTTCTCGGCGGATATTGGTATGAAACACTGCCGACAAATTTGCCATTAACATAAGTTCTATCACTGTCAACAACCCTGCCCAGTAAAAGTCTCGCCTGCTTGCCGGTCATGGAAGCCGGGACATCAATTTCCTTTCTGAACCAGACAACGCCGTTCACATTCCCTAACGGGCCGTCCGCCCAGTAGCCCGGCACGTTCATTGTTGCCCAATCGGAAGCGTCATAGGTCGGATCGAACCACGGCTTTTGGCCCTCCGCCAGACCTTTGTCCTTCTGCTGCAAAAGGCTGTACCATGCATCGCTGACGGCTTTGTCTTTTTTCTCAATGCGATTGAGGTAGTCGCTATTCTTAAATTTTTTCGCCGTTTCGAGATGGGACGGAAATTCTTTCAAGGCTTCTTTGCTCAACCATGCTTCGGCTGGCGATCCGCCTACACTTGCATGAATTAAACCAATGGGGACCTTGTATTTTTCGTATAATGATTTCGCAAAAAAATAACCTGTGGCGGTAAAACGCATAACACTCTCGGGATTTGCCGATTCCCATGAACCTGACTCCAAGTCTTCCTGCGGCGTGTTAAAATCATACCTTTTAGAAACAAAAAAACGCCTGATAGCCGGATTGTTAGAGTTTGCTATCACATCCTCATAGCGTTCTTCTACCCGTGCCATTGGCAGGTCCATATTCGACTGACCTGAGCATACCCATACTTCGCCTATCAGAATATCCTTAAGAGTTATATGATTACTGCTGTTGATTTCCATGTTGTAGGGGCCGCCCGCTTTTAATGCAGAAAGCGTTACCGCCCATTTACCGTCTTTGCTGGTTATGTCATTGTATGTTTGGCCGTTAAAGTTTATTGTCACTTTTTCATCTGCCGCAGCCCAGCCCCAAATCTTTACACCAGCATCTCTTTGCAACACCATACCGTCGCTTACCAAACGTGGAAGCCTGACCCGACAAAAGGCGGAATTTGAAAACAAGAACAAATAGAAGCATAGCAATAAGCGAGAAATTTTCATACTCTATACCCTCGATTTTTCTATTACGACAGCTAATGTTTTCTCAAAGTTCAATCGTTTTGAGCAGCTTTACGTCGTGCGATTAAATCAGTTTCAATTTCCAGCATTTTCTTGCTGCTCAATGGATAAAAGACCATGGCAGCGACTCCAAGCAAAGTGAAAATCGCCGGATAAATACTGTTCAGTAAAACAATGCCTTTAATAGCTTCCGGTGTTTGAGTGTCGCCTTTTTCATAACCATACCAAGCAAGAGTCCAGCCTATCGCGGCTGCGCCCAAAGCTAATCCAAACTTCAGGAAAAACAGTGAAGCGGCCATCATTAGTCCTGTTGACCGTCTGCCTGTTTTCCACTCATTATAATCTGCACAATCTGTGAACATGGCCCACTGCATAGCCGAGACCGGACCTAATGCGAAAGACCTGATGAGATTGAGACCGAAAATGAGGTTAAGGTCTTCAGGTTTAAAAAAATAATAGAGTACAGTGGTGATACCGGTTAAAGCTAAAAAACCCCAGTATGTAAATGCCTTACCAAAAATCCTGCTTATCATCTTGGTTGCTATAACACCAATAATTGTTACAACAGTTCCGGATATCAAGTAAACAGTTAAAAGTC
>CAZIAN010000868.1:0-1849 GCA_964537355.1 uncultured Pirellulales bacterium
TATACTCTGCCAGTTTTTCTCGGTCCCATCCCAATTTAAGGTGAAAGGGTTGTGGTTTGTTCATTTGCTTTCCCCCCACTAAAGGCGTTTATACAGACTATGGCACAAAGAACCTACAGGCGACTGCTTGAAGCTCGGCCTAATGCGGAGTTGAGCGGAGTTTTTTCTGGCATAATAGGCCGCGAAGCGGACTGATTATGACGGAAAAAAGGTCCGACTCGAACGACTGGTTGTCGCGCCGTAGGCGAGACGGCCAGTCGGGCGTGGCGGAGCCTTGCTCAGCTCAACTCCGCATTGACGCGCCGAAGGCGCGTCAACACTGCTAATCAGCTGCGCGGCTTTTTGCGTCGGCTGAATTAGCCTTGTTATACGCCCACTTTAAACTGCCTCAAACTTATTAAAAATATCTATTATTTCTTGGAATGGATTCATATTCATCTCTTCTGCCTTTTTAATGTATAAGGTTTTGAGACGTCCTTCTTGAATTTTGGCCTCACCGCAGAATATTTTAAAAATTTGTTTGCCAGGTATGTCTTTTTTCCAAACTTCGTTATCCGCTTCAACACTGGCCAACAGTGTGCTGTAAGTTGTCCCAACATAGCTTTTAAGTTGTTCCTCTTCCATCCCTGTTGTTATGCGTGCTTGCTCATCATTTCTACGCTCCAGCATCTTAGTTGTTAGTTCTTCTATCGTCTTTGAGTGACAATCCTTAGGCATTATATCGAGATTACCCACGCGGTCCCTAAACATTTTAGCTGTTATTAATGCGGAGGCATATGAAATTCGAGATCGAGCAATTTCACGGAGTTTGTTTCTTATTTGCAGGGGGTCACACAGCCATGATTCTGGCGATTCCATTTCTTTGAATATTGCAGATAAAACATTTTCATCAAGAAAATAATTTTCGAGGTGATACTTAGGTAAAAATTGGAACCGTCCTTTTGATTGTGCCACAAGCTCAGCACTATCATAATTGGTCGGCAAGGCATCACGATCGGCAAGCATAAAAAAATTAACACCCCAGATTGAACGATCCAGTATTTGAGTCAAAATCGTATGAAATGACTTTATGGTACTTTTGCCGGTGCTTGGCAAAAGTACCAAGTTTGAAAATTGATTCTTTAACAGGTGAGTATAAGTTTGTTTGTCAAGACTTGAAGCGTTCCCTTCTATGAGGACTATTTTTTTCCCCAACGAAACAATACCAATGGAATGCCCTAACCTATGAAGAGCATCATTTGTTTCATCATCAGCTCTCACTAATATAGCTTGATTAGAACCATCATTTTTATTTGGTGATATAAAAATTACGGAATCATTCAAGGTTGATGAAATAATGTCTGGAGAGTGCGTGCACAATATAAACTGGTTGTGTTTGCCGACCGTTTTGAGCGTACTAATTAACTTATGAGATAATTCCGGATGTAAATGTAGGTCTGGTTCGTCAAAAAAAACAATACAGTGAGATGGTTTCCTAAGAATAAAATCAAATGTGATATTTAGGACTTCTCTCTCTCCAGAACTCAATGTATTTATATCGAAGGTGTGTCCGCTGAGGGAATAATGTAACGTCTGGTTTGGGACATCTGCTTTCTCAAGAGTTTTAGGCCCTAATAACTGATAAAATGCCTTTTTAAATGGTTCAAGTGGATCGGAAAAATCAAGGTTCATTGTAGTGTGCCCTTCATTCTTCAACCTTATTGCCGCACTTGCTATAGATGTTTTTTGATTCTGAATTTTTTTAAAAATTGCGTGTAACGTATCTTGAAAACGATTTTGCAGACCTGCACAAGCAATATTCCACGATACTTGTTCAACCCAAGGATCAGGAGTATCCCATGTAAAATTG
>CAZIAN010000869.1:0-1845 GCA_964537355.1 uncultured Pirellulales bacterium
TGGAACCAGGACCCACCAAAATCCCATAGGTTCGGAAATTGAGATTAATTACCCATTTCATCCGCTTTTTGGGGCAAAGCTAAAGGTAGTTCGTAATTCTATAACTAAAAATGGAACGATTTTCGTTGATGCACCAAAGGGATTTTGCAAAGAAATTCCAAGCTGGATGACGCAACCGGAATGTAGGGATTATCATATTTCAGAATTTCCTCATATTAACCTAAAGGCCATTTTAAAGGCAATTGAACTACTTGAAACTTCAATAGACGACCTGTTACTCTGATATCCTTCAGCTATTTTGAAATAGGATTTTCACCTATTCAATAATGAAAGGAGGGCATGATGAAACAGCTTGGTTTTGAGTTCATGAAGGAGATTAGCAGGGAAGTCGATATTGAATTAAGTAGTGAGATTGAGGAGAAATTGATCGAACAAATGGCTGTGGTACTGTTCCAGGTTAATGTAGGAGGGAAATCAGAAAATGATAACCTCACAACAAAATAATAGGATAAATGAAGGCCACTTAAATCGTAAGGCAATTATTTATATACGCCAGTCAACAGATAGACAAGTTCAAAAAAACAAGGAAAGCCAAAGACTTCAGTATGGTTTACAAGATAAAGCCAAAAAGTGGGGATGGAATGATATTGAAATTATTGACAGTGATTTAGGCTCAAGTGCGGCCGTAGGCGCCTGCGAGCGTCGTGGATTTGAAAGAATAACATCTCTGGTGGCCGTGGGAGGGGCCGGTATAATATTCAGCCGAGAAGCGAGCAGGTTGTCAAGAACAGATAAGGATTGGTGTCGGCTATTGGAAGTATGTAGTGTTTTTGATACGTTGATTAGCGATGGTGACCAGGTTTATGATTGCAATTGCATGGATGATCAGCTAATTTTAGGCATTAAGGGTACAATAAGCAGTGTAGAGCTAAAAGTATTGCGCACAAGGCTAATAGCTGGCATGGAAGAAAAGGCAAAAAGAGGGAAGTTTAAGAGACAGATTCCACCAGGATATATTTGGGATTCAAGTGGTAATGTCGTCAAAGACCCCAATAAAAGAACTCGGGATACAATTGAGTTAATATTTAAAAAATTTAGAAAAATACAAAGCATAAGGCAAACTTATCTGTGGTTTCAATCCGAAAATATTGAGGTTCCGGTATTAAAGGATATAGCAGGTAAAAAAGGGCTTGTTTGGAAACTACCCGAAAGAAGCTACTTAACAGAAATACTAAAGAATCCTTTTTATGCTGGGGTATATGTATGGGGTCGCGAAACCACAAAACTGGATTATAGGGACGGGAAAGTATTAAAGCGCAAAGTACGACTTAGTGATGTAAGAGAAGCAAAAGTGTTTATAGAAGATCATCATGATGGATATATTGATTTAGGAACATTTGATGAAAATCAGGTTATTATCAAAAGCAATTGCCTTAGCCAAACGCAGGTTGACAGACGAGGGGCTGCAAGAAATGGACAAGGATTATTAAGTGGCATACTTCGCTGTGGGAGATGCGGTAGAAAACTCTATGTTGCTTATTATGGCAAAAGTGGAACTGCAGCCAGATACGTATGTAGAGGAGATTATGAATCAGGAGGTAAGTATTGTCTGGCATTTGGCGGTAGCACAATAGACAAAAAATTTACTGAAGAACTATTAAGAGTGCTTTCCTCATATGGCATGAAAGCCAGTATTCAAGCCGAGAAAATACTGTCAAGCAAAGATGGGGATAAGGTAAAAGCATTTGAACAAAAGATTAAACAATTGGAGTATGAAGCCGGTCGGGCATTTGAGCAATACAATGAAGTAGATCCACGTAATCGATTGGTAGCAGCTGAATTAGA
>CAZIAN010000870.1:0-1837 GCA_964537355.1 uncultured Pirellulales bacterium
CCGCTTTCCGAGGCTTTGGATACGAGCTTGAGTTTCACAACGGACGGCGATGCCGTCTGGTTTTCCCAAATCGCAATGGCCTTCTTTGATGGTGATGCGGCCCAGAGCGGCGAGATAACGGACGAGCAGGAGTCGATGATACAGACGACGGTTAACGGCGTTGGAACGTTGAGCTTCTACTGGAAGGTATCTTCCGAGGCCGCTTATGACTATCTTGAATTTTACATTGACGGTGTGCTTCAGGACCAGATAAGCGGTTCAGTTGACTGGCATCAGATGACTTACAAGATCACTAATCCCGGTTTGCACGTATTGGATTGGCGATACGTGAAGGATTATAGCATAAATGAAGGAGACGACAGCGGCTGGCTCGACCTTGTGGAATGGTCGGGCTCAAGTAAGCCACCAGCCGGCGGCCCGCTTTCCCAGGCCCTCGATACCACTTTGAATTTAACTACGAACGGTGATGAAGAATGGTTTTCCCAGACGGCGATATCTTATTTTGATGGTGATGCGGCCAGGAGCGGAGATATACTGGACAACCAGGAATCATTGATGCAGACGATAATCAGCGGAACGGGAACATTCAGTTTCTACTGGAAGGTGTCTTCTGAGGGCAATTATGATTATCTTGAATTTTATATTGACGATGTTCTTCAGGACAGCATAAGCGGCCAGGTGGGCTGGCACCAGATGACGTACACAATCTATGATTTAGGTTCGCATACTTTACAATGGCGATACGTCAAAGACTGGAGTGAGAGTGAAGGAGACGACTGCGGCTGGGTTGACCGGTTGCAGGGGCCGGGGGAGAATTCGGGATATCCGTGGCACTGGGGTGATTGGTGGATAGAGATCCGGTGAAATAGCCCTGTCATTTGAGTTGGAATAATAAAAGCGGTTTCAAAACTGCTTTCGTCGCGCGAACGAGAGGAATTTTCTCTTCCCAAGGCGAAGGTTCGAAATCACCGCAGCCATAGCCAAAGCTGCGAACTAACGGCGCAGTGAAAAGGTATAGCCGTATTTCCACCCTTTGCCGAGGGTATCTTCCTCATATCCCTGGGCAAGCATTCTCCTTTCCCATTGACGGGCGGACTGCTCCGATGTGAATTGCTGCATTACCTTGAAGTCGCTCGGATTACCACGTTCAACCTTTCTTATTTTCGGCTCATCCGTTAGTCCTGCATACCTCATATACACGCACCCTTCATAGGATTCGTTTCTATCATAATTCTCTCCCGTTTACCTTATCGGCCAGAAGACCTGAGTTTCGATTGTATTTTCTTTGTGCTATGAAGAATCTTTATCTCAATAATCAATAGTCATTCATCAACTGGAGCAAAGCGCAAGTCCTGAGCGTGCATGTCCTGAGTTCTACCGAAGGAGTCGAAGGATAATCATTTAAAAGGCCAATCCTCTAACTCAAAACCCAAAACTCAAAACTTAACACTCAACACTCAAAACTAAATTACGGGGCCTTCTTGCCCATTCGGTATTTCCTATTTTATTGGCCAGACAACGTGGGCGTCGATTACTTCCTCAATTCTGACAGATAGATTAATTCACCGGATTTGTTCTTGTATTTCCAGAAACGCCAGCCGTTTGTTGACTTTCCAGCACGAACTACACCGCCAACAGTGGACGGACTATCATAGATTTTTCCATCGTACTTAATTCCCCCGCTATTAAAGACCAAGGCCTTGTACATTTTCCCCTTGTATTTGCGATAGATCATCTTGCCGCTACTCTTGTCGCAGATCCGTTCCACGCGCAAGAGTTCTACCCAACCTGATCTTCTCCACCTCCAGAATCGCCTTGCCTCCCCTGAAAACCATGA
>CAZIAN010000871.1:0-1831 GCA_964537355.1 uncultured Pirellulales bacterium
GGTATATGGTGCGAGCACTCTGCGTTTTAACTTTACGTTTTCAACGTTGAATACATAGTCGTCAGAAACCGTGGCGAACCAAATATCCTCCGAGGCGTTTTTGAAGTTTCTTTTCGCGCCTCTGCCTTTTTCCCTTTCCCAGGTGATTCGATTTCTTACCTTAAGCAGCTTATCCAGCACAAGATGGACCGCTGTTGACGAATACCACTCTGAGCAAACATAGACCGAGGCCGTGTTTTTAAGTGTGGGCAGCAATTTGACCATCAGGTTTTCGAGCCATTCCGCATACTGTATAATACTCTTTTTTCTAAAGGTATTTGAGTGAAAGGTTTTTGTAAGATTGTATGGCGGATCCAGTATAAGCAGGTCAACAAACTTCTCGGCTAAAAAAGAAAGTACTTCAAAAGTGTCCTGATTTATTATTTTGTTTTCGAGGGTATTTAAAACAGCATGCTTGGAAATGTGAATTAAATCCTTGCTGTATTGCTCTGCTTCTGCCTGGCTGAGTGTTAATGTACGATTTCTATGTGCCCGGACCTTATTCACGCAACTGGCCTTGGTAGTTTAAGTAAATTCTGTTCTATGCCGATTCTTTTTTCGTTTTTTGTTTTGCTGTCAACAGTTCGGCTTTGCCCTCGACGATATCGCGATTGATTACGTATTTCACGGGCTTAGCTTCTTCGGGCAGTTGGTACATCAGGTCAATCATCAACTCCTCTGTGATAGCACGCAATGCCCTGGCGCCGGTGTCACGCTTGAGGGCTTTCTGAGCCAGCGCGTGCAGGCCGTCTTCTGTAAACTCCAGCTCGGCGTCTTCCATCTGGAAAAATCTTTGATACTGCTTGCAAAGCGCATTCTTCGGTTGAGTCAGAATTTCTATAAGTGCATTTTCATCGAGAGTTGTAAGAGTTGTGATTACAGGAAGCCGGCCTACCATTTCAGGAATCATTCCATACTCTATAATATCCTCCGGAACCACCTGCTGCAATATGTCGCTGTATTCGGTTTTTTCATCGGTTTTGCCAGCCAGTTCGGAATTGAATCCAATCATTTTTTTGCCGAGCCGCTTCTTGATAATATTTTCCAGACCTACAAAGGTTCCGCCGCATATAAAAAGTATCTGTGTGGTGTCGATTTGTATGTACGACTGCTCGGGGTGTTTTCTGCCGCCCTGAGGCGGGATGTTTGCGGTGGTACCTTCGAGCATTTTTAACAAGGCCTGCTGGACGCCTTCCCCGGAGACGTCACGTGTAATTGAGACGTTCTGAGAGGTTTTGCCGACCTTATCTATTTCATCGATATAGACGATTCCCCGTTGCGCCGTTTCTATGTCGTAGTCTGCGGCCTGGAGCAATCGAAGCAAAAAGTTTTCTACATCTTCGCCGACGTATCCCGCCTCGGTAACAGTCGTCGCGTCACATATTGCGAACGGCACTTCCAGTTTATTTGCAAGTGTGCGGGCCAGGAGCGTTTTGCCGGAACCTGTCGGGCCGATTAAAAGAACATTGGATTTGTCTATCTCAACATCACTGTCGTTGCTGTCGGTGTGCATAAGCCGTTTGTAGTGGTTATGGACAGCGACGGAAAGATATTTTTTGGCATGTTCCTGACCAATTACGTACTGATCCAGATATTCTTTTATTGTTCTCGGTTTGGGCATGTCTTCAAGACTAACGCCGCCTATACCCGTTCGCTTGCGGTTTTGCTTGATGATATTATGGCACAGTTCAACACATTCCGGACAAATATACACTTTGCTGGGGCCTTCTATGAGCGTGTCAGACTGAGTTGCCGCTCTGCCGCAGAAACTACATATTGCCTTGGTTTTTTT
>CAZIAN010000872.1:0-1829 GCA_964537355.1 uncultured Pirellulales bacterium
CAAGTTCGCTTGGCTTATCACTTCCAACCAGAAAGTGAGAGGCTTTATAATCGCGTATTTTTTCTGGAAGATCATCGACAGAGATTTTTTCATATCCTGTTAATGCAACCGCTCGTTCAATGGTATTCCGAAGTTCACGCACATTGCCGGGCCACGTATAATTTAGAAGTTTTTCTGAGGCTTCATTTGATATCCCCGATATTTGTTTGTCTGAACGAGTGGCGAAGTGATTAATAAAATGCTGTGCAAGAAGAAGAATGTCGGTTCCACGGTCTTGAAGCGGCGGAAGGTCAATCTGGATGACATTAATGCGATAATACAGATCTTCACGAAACCGTCCTTCTTCAATGGCCGTTTCAATGTCACGATTGGTTGCAGCAATGATTCGCACATCAAACGTCACCTCCGAGTCACTGCCAACGGGGCGAACACAGCGTTCTTCCAGAGATCTAAGGAGCTTGGGTTGAAGGGCCAATGGGAAATCACCGATTTCATCAAAAAAGAGGGTTCCGCCGTTGGCCTGAAAAAACAATCCTTTGCGTTCTGTTTTAGCATCGGTAAACGCGCCGCGTTTATGGCCGAAAAGCTCACTTTCCAACAGCGCATCCGGCAAAGCGGCACAGTTGACGGCGATAAAAGGGGCTTCACGTCGGCGGCTCTGTTTATGAAGGGCCTGTGCCACAAGCTCTTTTCCCGTTCCGGTTTCTCCGGTAATGAGAATAGAAGTTTCAGTGTCGGCAACACGTGCGAGTCGATTAATCAGCTTACGCATGGGGGAACTTTCGCCAATCAGTTCATCAAACCGATGAGATTTTTTAAGCGCTTCACTCAAAAGTTTAACCTTCTCTTTAAGGGTGCGGTGTTTTACGGCACGGTCAAGGGCGATGGCCAGGAAATCCGTATCGATCGGTTTGGTAACGAAATCGTATGCTCCTGCGCGAATAGCGGCAATGGCGGTCTCCATACTCCCAAATGCCGTGATGACAATTACCGGGATATCGGGCCTGTTGGCAACAATTCGTTCACAAAGCTCTATCCCGTTCATGCCTGGCAGATTCAGATCTGTCAGGAGAACGTCAAACGATTCTGTCTTCAGAGCATCAAGCGCTTTTTCGGCTGAGATGTACCATGTTGGATGGAAGCCGTACCGTTTGAGATCGTCTTCAAGCATCTCACACATCATTTGTTCATCATCAACGATCAGGATTTTTCCGCGCATTCGTCAACCTCCAGTGGTATATAAATTGTAAAACAGCTCCCCTCACCGAACTTGCTCTTAACATCAATCCATCCGCCATGTTCCCGAACGATTCCATAAGCAATGGAAAGCCCCAATCCGGTCCCTTCACCCAAATTTTTTGTTGTAAAGAAAGGCTCAAATAGATGATTGATATTGTCTTCAGAAATACCTTTTCCTTCATCTTTAATATATATCGCCACATAATTTTGTTTCCGGCCGTTACTTAGAGTCGAATGATATGAGTATTTCATATGAAGCCCAACTTCCAAACGTCCACCATCCGGCATGGCCTGAATCCCGTTTATCAGCAGGTTGATTAGAACTTGCTGAATCTGAAACGGGTCGATTAAAACCAGGGGGATGTCGTCATTTTTTAAAAGCTCAAGTATAACTTTCTGTTTTTCGGCGGTTTGTTTCAGCATTTCTATGACTTGACCGGATAGATTTTTAAGATCAACAGGTGCCTTTTGAGGCGCACGACGTCTGGCAAAATCGAGCAACTGTCGAATAAGTTTTGTCATACGTTCCGCCTGCTCTTTAATGATTCTTGAGCATTCAGTAATGTCTTCTTTTTTCAAATCTTCGTTGA
>CAZIAN010000873.1:0-1828 GCA_964537355.1 uncultured Pirellulales bacterium
ATATTAATGCAACACCAGTACCTCAGGAGTGTTTGAAAAGTGATATGGCAGTTTTTGATACTGTTTATAATCCCGCTGAGACTTTATTGTTAAAACATGCCATTCAGGCCGGGGCGAAAATGATAAATGGTGTTTCAATGTTCGTCAATCAAGGCTTAGCTCAATTCAAACTTTTCACTGATGCCGACGGCAGCGCGGAGCTTATGCGAAAAACCATTTGTGATCATCTGTTGAAATAATGGAACTAAAACAGGTAATAATCGATAAGGATGCATTTGTTGGAATCAACCTCAAAGATCTGTGCGATTTTGCCCACAATCACTTTTTAATTCTTCCGCTTGTTCTTTATGATGAATGCTCTACAAATGAGGAAAAACAACAAGAATTATTAAGTAGATTTCGTAAACTCCTTCTTTCCGACGGATATATTTGTGCCAGTGGCAGAGATATCGTTAGGAAGGAGGGTGAAACGTTGAATCCCTATTTTTTTTTGGCGGACTTTGATGGAACAAATAAATGGAGAAAGGCATTAAAAGAAGACCCAAGACTTATCAATCCAAACAACGATGATGACATTCGTAAAAGACGTATGGAGGCAGCTAAGTTTGTACTCGAATGCAACAAAGAAATAGCAAAAAAGCTTGCTATGGAGAAACTCAGAGAAGTTGAGACTCAAAGGTCATTGTTAGAAGCTGATAGATTTGAACGTTTTAAATTCTGGATTCAAGCAATTGATTGCCAAAACATTCACGAAATTCTTGTTAAAGAAAAAGAGTTATTAAAATTCACAAATTCTCCAGATAGGTTCTGCTTATCAAGTGCTTGGATTAGTTGGCATTTTGTTCGTTTAGCTTCTGTTTTGTATATTGACTATAGTTTTTTAAATAAAGGTCGAGGTGGAGAATCTGAATGTTTGCGTGCCTTGCATGATCTAAACGACATAGAATATGTTCTTTTTTTGAGTCGAGCTGATGGTCTTTTGACGAGAGACGAAAAATTGGTCAAGCCGTTAGCCAAAGCAGCATTTCCGGAGAAGGATGTATTTTCTGAGCTTAACGAGGTACCTGACGAATATCTATGTAATTGGAGTTAGAATTGTCATCGCTTAATTTAATTATTGCTCAGTAGTAGCAATTATTGTTATATTAATTCTAAAGAAGACATAAGAGAAAAAGTACTGGATTCGAGGTTTTCGTAGGGGGATGATGGGAAGAAGCGAAACTGTGCGGTACTGAGAGTATTTGATAATGGTTGCGATAGAAAGAATAGAAGAGTTTGGCCGGCGGATTGGGCTGGAGTTTGGCGCTGAACGGGTAATACTATTCGGTTCTTATGCGGAAGGCACGGTCACAAAGGATTCGGACGTTGACCTGCTGGTAGTCGCTAAAACCGATCTTGCCCCACGTCAACGTTATTGTGCCGTCAGGCGTCTAATAGCGGATGTTCCTGCATCGTTCGATATTATTGTAAAAACTCCAGAGGAATATAACCGCTGGCGGTCGGTGATCAATCATATAGTTTATTTCGCTGATAAATACGGGAGAATTCTCTATGAACGATGATACCCGTGAACTCGTGAGACAATGGAAAGTCAAAGCGCAAAATGACTGGACGGCTGTGGAGATACTTTTAGCAAGCGAGCAATGCCCGTCTGATGCAGTTTGTTTTCATTGCCAGCAATTTGTTGAAAAACTGCTTAAAGCCTTTCTTACCCACCATGATATAGAAACACCTAAAACCCACGATTTGCGAAGATTGATTCAACTGGCTGAACCATTCGTACCCGAACTTTCTCGATTGTCTGACTCATCAGATAAACTGACTGTTA
>CAZIAN010000874.1:0-1825 GCA_964537355.1 uncultured Pirellulales bacterium
GCGGCACGAAACCGCAAAGATATGTACTATGAAAAGCCCCTGAGTATGAGTGTCACCGAAGACAAGGCGCTTCGGGACACGATAAACCGTTACGGCGTCGTATTTCAATTCGGAACGCAGCAGCGATCCGACAACAGATTCCGCTTAGCCTGTGAACTGGTACGAAACAAAAGAATCGGTAAACTTCATACGATTATCGTAAGCTCGCACCCAAGCATCACCTGTGAGAATCAACCGACGGAGCCGAAGCCGGACAGGAAAGAATTTGATTTTGATATGTGGCTCGGTCCGGCCCAGTGGTCACCTTACTCGTATCAACGTTGCGCCTCGCGGGCGATGGGAACATTAGGGATGTGGACGTTCATTTACGATTATTCGCTTGGCGGACTGAGCGGAGCGTGGGGAATTCATCATGTCGATATCGCGCAGTGGGCCAATGGAACCGACCATACCGGACCGGTAGAGATAGAGGGGACCGGGGTATATCCCAAAGACGGACTCACAGATACCGCCATCGAGTGGGAGGTCGAACATAAATACGCAAACGGCGTTAAAATGATACACATGAATACCGCGACAGCTCTAAAGCGTGCCGAGCAATTTTCGCTTTATAAAAGCGTCGGCATTTTGTTCCTGGGATCCGATGGGTGGGTGTTCGTATGCAGGGACAGAATCGAAGCCGAGCCGAAGTCGATGCTGACAACGACTTTCGGGCCGGATGAGATTCATCTGCCTCTCAGTAATAATCATCGGCGTAATTTTCTGGATTGCGTTAAGACCAGAAATAAAACGATATGCCCGATAGAATCGGCGGTTCGCTCGGACACGATTTGCCACATCGATGATATTGCCATGAGGCTGGGTAGAAAGCTCAAATGGGACGCTGAAAAGGAAGAATTCATTAACGATGAACAAGCGAACAGTATGCTGACGCGGCCTATGCGAAGTCCATGGCATTTATAAAACATAAGAAAAACTAATAAGGACAAGGAAATGAGACAGAAGATGAAAAGTATCCGGGCAGCTTTAATTATCTGGTGTATGTTTTTGCTGACAAGCATTTCAGTTGGTGCTGTTTCGCCCCAGGAGAGAAAAAAAATAGAAGACGCCATACCTGAAAAGGCGCCGGCTGTGGCCAAGCAGGCGCGAAAGCTGCTGATTTTCAATATGGATATCAAGGATGGTGTTGTGAGAAAAGGCCACACATCGATTCCTTACGGCAACCTGGCGATTGAACTGATGGGGCGAAAAACAAATGCTTATGAAACAGTTGTCAGCAGCGATATAGCTATGTTCAGGCCGGAGAATATCCGGCAATTCGACGCGATATGCTTTAACAATACGACGGGAGTGCTTTTCGATGACATCGAGCTTAAGAAAAGTCTGCTGGATTTTATTTCCGGAGGTAAAGGTTTCGTAGGCATTCACGCTGCGGCCGCGACGTTTGTGCAGTGGCCGAAATACGACCAATGGCCCCAGTTCGGTGAGATGCTCGGAGCTTATGAAAACGGCGGCCATCCGTGGAAATACAACGAATGGATAACTATTAAACCGGATGAGCCGGACCATGTGCTCAATGCGGCCTTTAAGGGCAAGAGCTTTCGAATCAGTGACGAGGTATTCCAATTTCAGAAGCCATATTCACGGGATAAACTCCGTGTTCTGCTTAGCATCGATATGGATAAAACCGAGATTATAAGCGGGCGGCAAATTTGGCCGGAGCGCCGTAAGGATAAAGACTTTGCTGTAAGCTGGATACGCGGCTATGGAAAAGGGCGGGTGTTCTATTGTTTCCTGGGCCATAACCCGCAGACATTCTGGAACC
>CAZIAN010000875.1:0-1816 GCA_964537355.1 uncultured Pirellulales bacterium
CCTGCGATAATGATAGCGTCAGGACAAACCTTTTTGCAATATTGCGCAGTGCGGATTGCAGAAGCAATAAAAGTTGTCCAAACGGTTATTCCAATATAATCCGGCTCACAAGTTTCTATTTCTTTTTCGAGAGTCCTCCAAAAGGGGTCAGAATATGTTGTCAAATTATACAAATAGTTATCATACAATGACTCCTGATCGGAAAAATCCAATTGGCCATACTTTTCATATTTATCGCCTTCTAAAACCCTGACGTGATGACCATTTTTTTTTAGATATGTTCCCATACTGATAAACTGGTATGGAAAATATCTTGCGTGTATGCCAATAAATCTGAAAAATGGGGGCTGAATAAACAGTATGCGTTTCATATTTTCCATTTTTTGTAGCTATTCAAAATAATGATTTCAGGCAGTACTTGAATGAACTAACAAACGCGATTACCGGCTTTAGACCATTCAAAGGGTGCAAATTTTTGACATAATATTTGCCTAGGAGATTCCAGTGATAGATTTTGCACATATACCTACAAAGCAGAACTATCTATTTATCCTGTTTCAAGCAAGCCTTTATTGCCAGGCAGTCTCCGTGCCCGGTAAAGTTGCCCAGCCATAACGCCGGGAATAATATAAACCTGACAAGAAGCATCAGAAGCCCCAAAAGAATTGGAGATCGCTGGGCATAGTCTTTTCTACCCATCCTGGCGAACGTAAATCCAATTATGGATTGGGCTATCCATAGGGCGGGGGTGACAAATCTTGTTTTTGTTACTTCAAAGCCGTTCTTATTAAGAAGATTTTTCAACGTTACGGCGGAAAAAAAGGTTATATGGAATGGCACGTGCCAGTTGATCCAGAAGCGTCCGAAAATTATCCTCAGCCAGCTTTGAATATTCGGGCAGCTTATCCAAACCTGACCGTCGGGCTTGAGAAGACGGGCAACGTGTTTAAGCATTGTGTCAGGTTCAATCGAGTGCTCAAGAACGTGTGAAAGAACCACAACATCGTACAGGTATTCCGGATCAAGTTCTTCCAAAGGCATGGTAAAAACCAGAAAACCTTTCGAACGTGCCTCTTTTGCCGCGACTTCGTTGAGTTCAACACCTTCAGCTTCAAATCCGTTTTTTTTATATATTAATAACCCACGACCTTCATTACATCCCAGGTCAAGAAGTCGGCCTGTTCCTGAACGTGAATAGAAACATATGTCTCCGTCTAACGCTATCCAGATACGATACAAAAAAGATGTAAAGAATGCTGTACTAATTCTGGCATATAACCCCTTTTCTCCTCCACCGAAATTGTAATGTCTTTCATACAGCTTTTTCAGTTCCGCAGTCGCAAGAGGAGACTTCAGCTGGACGAAGCCGCAGTTATTGCACTTGCCGATATCATAACTACCTTCTACACCAAAACGGATGTCATAAATTTCCCTCTTGAAAATTGAAAGTTCATCAGCACAGAGGATACACCTGCCTGTTTTATTAATCATAAGTTATTCTCTGATGGTTGCTAAATAGAATTATCTTGGGGAAACTCATTCTGCCTGTAAACTTTTCTCAATCT
The DNA here is from genome assembly GCA_964537355.1 of uncultured Pirellulales bacterium. Classification (GTDB taxonomy): domain Bacteria; phylum Planctomycetota; class Phycisphaerae; order Sedimentisphaerales; family Anaerobacaceae; genus NIOZ-UU13. Next base: position 1,566 of record CAZIAN010000875.1, read on the forward strand.
GTTTTGAAACGGCATCAAACACTTCATCCACATGGATTGCGTCCATGCAGCTGTTACCAAGTTTTCTGCATACTGTTTGATCACAGGGACTGCATGGGAAATCTTCTTGATGGGAAAGAATAATGTGACCATTCCCCCACGGGCTAACCGCATCAATATGCGCTGGTCCAAATAGAGCCACAATTCTTGTCCCTGTCGCTGAAGCCATATGCATTGGGCCTGAATCCAGCCCCAAAAAAACATCGCTTTGC
>CAZIAN010000876.1:0-1816 GCA_964537355.1 uncultured Pirellulales bacterium
TCAATACTTGTAACCCGCTGTCCTTTTAGCCAAAGCGTACGCGGCACAGCATCCCGATTTCCGTGATGGTGCATAAGGTCGAATGGCTCAGGTCCGGAGTTAAAACCATTAAGCTTTGTCGGGCACGAACAATGTGCTCCAATTATCGAGTCATCGGCGGTGTCAGCCACCGGGTCCTGCTGGAATCCCGGCCTATCAAACAGATACTGCGTTATTATATGTGAAGCAACCGCACCATAATCAGCCTCGCAGGCTGCGGGTATCCCGTCATCATTCATTCGTGACCAGGCGATGCAAGGGAGGCTCACTTTAATTTGACCAAGGGCGCCCAGACAATCCATCGTGATAGCATCGGCCTGCTCGTTTTCGAGAATCTTACCGGCTACGTAGTAACTCTTGACACCGTTAATTACGTCCTGTTTCGTTGCGCCTGTAGTCTTGCGGGCACGGAGGAGATAATCGTCGGCCATCGCCAGGATGTCTTTGCTGTCAGCAGTTTGATTGTAATACTCGATAAACGTGGTCGCCGGCACAACCCGCATTGTAATGCCCGTATCCGCAAGGGGCGCTTCCGACCGACTCCGTCCTTTAATCACAACACAGCGTGTTTTGCGCATCTTGGCCGCCGCACATAGCATCTTCATCCCGTAAGCGGCCTGGCTGAAATCATTGGTCGAATAAATCACACAACCGGGCGTCTCAGCCAGATTGATGGTATTGGTAGTAAAGGACGTGCCAAGCGGAGAATAAATAATCGATGGAATACTGCTATCAGCAACTTTCTGAGCACTCGGCCAGGAGTGTTTCTGGCGATCCATCATAACCAGCATCATGCCGTCAACATTTTCTCTCTCAGCTCCTGCAATCCAGCTTTCAGCCTCCGCAAGACTGTAAAGAGGCACGCTGCGAAGGTCAAATTCCGCTCCGAATTTTCTGGCAGTACTTTTCATTTTTTCTGTGTACATTTTTATTGCCGCCTTTCCGTCATAGACAGCGCCGGGCCAAAGCATCCCGTACTCTTCTTTTCGACGTACAAAGGCTGCCTTAATTGTCGGGACGTACTTCGATGCCGGACCACACGCACGAATGGGATTCCGTGTTACCATAGGCTCTCTCGCAAATGCACTACTGCCTTGCAACAAAAAAGAGCCTGCCACCAATCCGGCTGAGCCGCGTATGAATTGCCGCCGATTAAGATTGTGATTACAATTACACTTTAAAGGGCATCTTCCGGAACTCATAATTACCTCCTGTCAAATGTTATGGGCAATCAAGTTAGTTACACTTATTACAGCTTTATGTCATTGCAAATTCGCCAAAGGTCAACACGGCAATCTACGTTTCAGACCATCGTGCAGAATATGATATGCCTTGTGAAATGTAATTTCAAGAACTTCCTCAACACGATTTGCAAAATCGAGTATCAAGTTTTCCCGGATGTATTTCTCTCAACCGCCTCTATTGCTTTATCGGCGGTTTCACCACCGGCCAAAAAACCGCATCGCCATCATTTGCCCCCCATTTCTGCACATCTCCATCCTTTTCGAAAACCTTTCCACCGTCATCTTTGAAATTACAACCGATACTATACAGAACAAAATTATCTCCGGTCTTTTTGTATATGAGGGATTTGTCACTATAAGGATCTTTAGGCAGCTCTTTTAGATAACCGGCCTCAATTAGTTCATCTAAATCTTGTGGGAATTGGCCTGTATCCTGTTTGTTCCTCAATATTGCCAGCGTAGTTATAAGCGCTTCAGTTTGGGCCTTGTTTTGATATGAATATCTCACCAAATTCTGAAAGCTGGGTATTAAA
>CAZIAN010000877.1:0-1816 GCA_964537355.1 uncultured Pirellulales bacterium
GCTCTATACTATCAAAACTCTGTTTCTTTGTCACGGTTTACTTGGGAAATCCGGGATAGATTCATTTATCTTGCGGGGTAGTTCTTAAGAAGACAAAAAGTAACTATGGAGTTTATAGGTGGGAATTATATGGTGGGAATTAACTCAGTGGATTTGTTATTCATAAAAAGATCAGAAGACATTTCCTCATACATATGGAGTCGAAATATCTCTTGAATCAGTAATAAATCTTAAAAGCATAGCAATTTTGCTCTTTACGTGGACTTTTCGATAAATATTCCTTGTATGAGTTTTTACTGTACCAGGCTTTATGTGCAGATACTTAGCTATATTACCATTCCTAAGACCTTTACAAACCAATTCTGCTACCTGGCGTTCACGAGGCGTTAAATTGTACCGGTTTTGCACATAAGACCACTGTTTTTTGTTAAGCAGAATGATTTCCGGCTGCTTGTAGCAGGAATCACCACTTTCGATTTGCTCGGTTTGTGAATTTGGCAGTTGTAGCATGGTTAATTACCCTCCTTTAACTCGTTGAGCAGACGCTGTGCTTCAGCCAGGTCTGCCGATGATAATCCGCCGTTTAGGCTATCTAATTCCAATGCTTCTTTCAAATATTGAATTGCTTTGTCCTTTTGTCCAAGTTCAGCCAAAGCTCTTGCTAAATAAAATCGTGTACCTATGCTTGACGGTGTAATGCCGGGATAAAGTTTGAGACACTCATTGAAATCACGGATTGCTTTATCGAATTCGCCAAGTCTGTAATAAATAACTCCACGAGTGTCGATGAGATCATAATAGTTCGGAGCTATTTTCAATCCTCTCTGGGCGAGATTGATCGCTTCCTGAGGTTTACCTTGCACTTCGCAAATAATCCAGGCAAGATTATTCATAGCAATTATATTGTCTGGCTCAAGCTCAAGAAGTCGCTCGTATAGTTTTGCCGATTCTTCCGGACGCCCGCTAATTTGCAACAGGATAGCAAGAGCACTCGTAGCTTTGGAAGAATCAGAATGATCTTTTATTATCATCTGAAGTATTTCCTCGGCGGTTTTCCTGGCCTGGCCGTCCTCAAGTAACACCAAATCCCTGGCAACCGTTACAGGCGTACTACTATCTTCCGGATGCTCTCGGTACCAGTTGACGACCTTCTCGTTCAAATGGTCCCAATCTTTTTCGTCTTTGAGTAATTGCACTTGCGCTAATAAAGGATCCGGATCATTTGGCTCAGACTCAAGCAGGGAATCAAATTCCTTTAGCGCTTCTGCTTTGTTGCCGCTTTTGTATAAGGCAACGGCCAAAGCGTTATTGCATTTTCTTCGTGCAGAAACATCACAAACAGTTAACTGCTCTCTCAACAGGTTTACAGCTTTTTTCAGTTCACCCGTCTTAATGTAGGTATCGGCCATCAAAACTACAGTACCAAGATCATTTGGATCCATCTCATGTAATAATTTAAGAGTTGGAATCGCCAGGACAGGCGACTTTGCTGCCTCTGCACGTGCTTTCAGCAGTAACAACGACTTATTATTGGGTCCATAAGCAAGACCTCCTAAAGCAGCTTCCATAGCTTTTCCAGGCTTGCCCTGCTTAATCGCAATCTCTCCCAACAATACCCATGCCTCGGTATTTTCAGGCTGGTCTTCTGTTATTTTTTGGAGAATCTGTTTAGCATTTTCGATTGCCGGAGCCGTACCTTCGACAAGTACGGAACGCGCTTTCAGCAACCGAATTTGGATATCATCTGCATTTGATTTCAGAGCTTTTTCAAGAAGGGCCTTTCCTTCACGAACCATATCGAGATCTCCGGATGCTA
>CAZIAN010000878.1:0-1810 GCA_964537355.1 uncultured Pirellulales bacterium
GGCAGGAGGTACCGGACAAAACCAATCTGCCTATGGACCCGACCCGGCCGACAACACCCTGCTTACAGAAACGTGGGCCAATCTTTCCTGGAAGCCCGGCTCTTCTTCGGTCACACATAATATCTATCTGGGCGATAATTTTGACGATGTGAATAACGGTGCCAAAGGCACATTCGTTGGTAACGAAGCAGGAACTTTTATCGTTGTTGGTTTTCCTGGATTCGCCGTTCCGGATGGCCTTGTTCCGGGAACAACCTACTACTGGCGAATCGATGAGGTAAATGACTCCGAGCCGAACAGTCCATGGAAAGGCGATATCTGGAGCTTTTCAATTGCCCCCAAAACCGCCTACGAACCCTTACCGGCCAATGGTGCCGAGTCTGTAGAGACAAATGTGGAACTTAGCTGGACTGGAGGTTTCGGTTCCAAATTACACACCGTGTACTTCGGGGAAAATTTTGATGATGTCAGTAATGCAGCCGGCGGTCCTACTCAGGGCTCTGCAACATATACTCCCGGCCCGCTTCAAATGGCTAAGACTTACTACTGGCGTGTCGACGAGTTTGATGTTGCCGATACACATAAAGGTAACATCTGGAGCTTCACTACGGTAGGCGCCGTGGGCACTCCGGAGCCAGCTAATGGCGCAGTAGATGTCTCGCAGACGCCTGTTCTTACCTGGGTACCGGGAGTTTTTGCCGATACACATGAAGTCTATTTCGGCGCCGATGCAGCTTCTCTGGAGTTGAAAGGCACTGGAAACCTCGGTTCAGAGAGCTTCGAACCCGGACAGCTTGAGTGGAATACTACCTACTACTGGCGTATCGATGAGGCCAACAACGCCAATCCCGACAGCCCGTGGACAGGCCCCCTCTGGAGCTTCACTACCGCCAACTTCCTTACCGTGGACGATTTTGAATCTTACAATGACCTTAATGAAGATGAGCCTGGGAGCAACAGGATATATCTTACCTGGATAGACGGATTCGAAAACCCGGCAATAAACGGCTCTGTCGTTGGATACGCCAATCCTCCATTCGCCGAGCAAACTATCGTCCATAGCGGCTCTCAATCAATGCCTTTTGCTTATGATAATGCTGTCGGAAAATCCGAGGCGACTTATGTCTTGACTTCCTCTCGTGACTGGACAGTAAAAGGCGTCAACACACTGACAATCTGGTTCCAAGGTGAGTCGGCTAATGCCGCCGAGCAGATGTACGTTGTTCTAAACGACAGCGCTGTGGTCAATCATGACAATCCCAACGCGGCACAGATAACTTCCTGGGTCCCATGGAATATCGACCTGATGCGCTTTGCAGACCAGGGTGTGAACCTCGCCAATGTCAATTCGATTACTCTTGGCCTTGGCAACAGGAGCAATCCGGTAGCCGGTGGCTCAGGCATGATGTACTTCGATGATATTCGCCTCTATGCACCGACGCCATAAGCCTGATTTTTAAACAGTTAAGATTGCGTAGTAGATACGAACTAACTCGGGGCCTATACCAAAACGGTATAGGCCCCTTTATCTTCTGGCGGTAGCAATAGGCATATAAACATAACGAGAGAAGCTTATATTGACTATCGATAAAAAAGCCTCTGCTTTGCCGAGGAGTGATTCAAACAAAGCAGGGGCCCAAGCGATAGTGTATATCAAATACACTTAACCGCCTCCCTCCTTCAAAACCAACCATCTGTAACTGTAAATAAGTGCCCGCAGTGACACTAAATGTAACGTTTTTTCAGAAATTTAATCGGCGCAATGATTAAATTATTGCCACACCATAAATCTCGATAGAATTTTAAAAAA
>CAZIAN010000879.1:0-1806 GCA_964537355.1 uncultured Pirellulales bacterium
TACGCGGTGTTATTTTTCGTTTGAAGTCCATGGGATCAATATTAAGGGTGCTGTCAATATCGGCGAATACCGGCAAGGCTCCGGCGTGAACAACACAGGTATAGTCCGACCACCATGTGTAAGCCGGAACGATTACCTCATCGCCCGGCCCGATACCGAGACCTGTAACTGCGCAGTCCAGGGCAGCTGTGCCAGATGTCACGCCGAGTGCAAAGCGGGCGCCCATATATTTTGCGAAATTTTCCTCAAAATTCAGCACTTTTGTCGGCTTACCCGAGCCCCAATAACGGAAAGGCGACCGTGATTCCAATACTTCCATCAGCGCCTGCTCTTCATGTTTATCGAAGAATTGAGGGCCGATGTATCCCGGATCGATTTTCGGTATCTCAGTTGGCCATGTTCTTTCTTTACCGAAGAGCCTCTGTGTTCCTAAACCGGCCGCTGCTCCGGACAAGGCAATACAACTTGTTGTTAGGAATTTTCGGCGGGTGAGATTTTGGATTTCTGTTTCTTTAGTGATATTTTGAGTGGACATTTTCAGCCTCCTTTTTTTATTCGTTTTATCGATTCAATACTTCTAATCAATCTTCTGGGCCGGTGCGTTGTTTAACGATATAGTTAGCGACCGTCTGGACGGTATCAAGCCACAGACCATTTGCTGGGTCCTGAGCATATTCACAAAGGGCCTTTAGAGTTGACGAGCGAGTAGTCTGGCGTCCTTCTTCAGCGATGTCGTGACCGCAAAAGACCAGCCAGCCGCCGTTTGCAGTTGTTTTATCTATCCACTGTTTGACCTGCTCAAAATCCTTGCCGTCCAGCTCTACTCCCATCAGTTGTGCCATATCACAAAAGGCCGGGTCATTCGACCACTCGTCCATCCATCCTCGCCCGGTTAAAAATCTCTCAGCTACTACCGGTATATAGCTTTTAAGATTTTTCCCTCGTCCGACAAATTTCTGTCCGCAAGGATAGGCAAACGAGACAGGCCGGACGTTGAGCAATCGCTCGATAATAATATTTGACTCCTCCAATTCATAACGCATCTTATCGAGCGTGTAATTTTCCAGGGCCTTTTCACGAGCAAAAGAAAAATTGCCAGAGCAGGGATGAGTTAGTGAATGATTTCCGATTTCGTGGCCGTTGGCGGCAGCTTTCTTCCATGCATCCACCCTTTTTTCCAAAGAGCTGATCGAAACGTAAAAAGTGGCTTTGACGCCGTATTTATCCAGTATAGGCAGTCCGTTGTCAATTTGACTAAATCGGGCATCGTCAAAGGTAACACTTATGGCGCCGTGTTTTCCTTCAGGCCAGTTGAATTTCTTTCCTTCTTCTAAGGCAGATAATTCTTTGTTTTGCAAATTAGACGTTGAGCAACCTGTAGGTGCGAAGATAACACAACAATACATTATAGTTAGAAAAATATGGGCAGTTCTCACTGATAATCTCCTTATGTCTTGAAAACTCAATTAGGTTTTTCAAAATGCATACTATCTGAAACAGCGATTCATGTCAAAAGATTCAAAGAAGTAAATTTCAACTGATTTTAATCAGCGGAAACTTAATTAAGGTGTCTTTTCATAAGGTATCATTTGAAGACTGGAAAAGACAATATCTGCTACTTTGGTACGCACAGGTTTTACAGCCCCCTTATCGTTTGGATGGGCTCTATTCGTAAGAATAATAACAAAGACCTCGCTCTCCGGGTCACAGACAATCGAAGTGCCTGTATAACCTGTATGACAAAATGCTTTTTCAGAAGCGTAAGAACCTTTCACCCATGAATAACTCGAATTCACATCAAAACCG
>CAZIAN010000880.1:0-1802 GCA_964537355.1 uncultured Pirellulales bacterium
ATACATTCAGGTCTCGTTCATGATTGATAATTGTGGTAAGTCCATCTCGTACCACCGGATGGTCATCCACGAGAAGAATCTGTGTTTTATTTTCAGTAGTTTTATCTTGTTTTTTCTTCAATGCCATATGAAAATCCTTAGTTGGTAACCTTATCTACCATTCGGGAAAATGCACATAACAACCGTCCCACCTTTGTCGCCTTTACGAATATCAAGAGAGCCGCCTATCAGGTCGGTACGGTATTTCATAATCTTCAGCCCCAGCCCTTTCCTTCTCGGTGATAACTTCGGAAAATCCAGGCCGTCATTTTCAATTGACAGAACAGTTCCACTCTTAGTAAAACGAAGCTTTATATTGATATTCTTTGCTTTGCCGTGCTTTATCGCATTGGTAATTGCTTCCTGTACAATGCGATATATTTGCTTTGCCTCAACAAGATTTTTAACCGAGACAGATTTTCCAGCCCGTAATCGACAATTAACTCCCATGATCTTTTTTGTATTTAACGCCAGCGTTTTCAAGGCTGATACCAAACCACCTGTTTCAATATCAACAGGATAAAGCATCCTGGCGAGGTCTCGTGTCTGACCAATCGCCTTGTTGGCAAGTTTTGATATTGCTAAGGCGTCTTTCATTTCTTCTAATGATTTATCCTTAAGTCTCAGTGCCAATCCTTTGCACTTAACAGCAATACCGGTAAGTACCTGGCCCATGCCATCGTGCATTTCCTGGCCTATCAGTTCTCGTTCTCTTTCGGTTATATCCAGGATTTCTTTTTCCAGGAATCTGCGTTCAGTAATATCCCTTTCGGTTGTTGTAATGGCAAATGGTTTTCCCTTTTCATCTTTCAATAATGTTGCGGTAAGCGAAATATCCAATATCCGGTTATTTTTTGTAAGGCGCTGTGTTTCAAAAAATTCGATATTTTCCCCTTTTAGCACTCTTTCAATCAGTGACGTCATTTCATCCTGCTTATGGTCAGGGATTATCCTTTTGATATTCATCTTCATCGCTTCGGCTTCGCCGTATCCATATATACGCTCGGCACCGAGGTTCCATGAGATGATGCTGCCTTCTAAATCCAGTATTGTAATTGCGTCATTGGAGTTGCGCAGCGCTGCAGCCAATAATTGCAGCTGTTTCTCGATATGTTTGCGTTCGGTAATGTCGTGTCCGACACAAAGGATTTCCGTAACATTTCTCTGTTCATCATGGATTGCTTTGTTTGCCCAGGTAATCCAGACTCTCCGGCCGTCTTTGCAAATATTCTCATTCTCGTAGGCAGTATAAAGTTCAGGCTGCCGTTTGATGTCTCTGATCGTTTTCTTAATGTTCAGGCCGGAACTATCCTTTTCCGGTATTATTGATCCTATAATATTTTTACCAAGAATTTGCCGCTCAGTATAGCCAAAGAACTTCTGGGCGAATTCATTGAAAAAGGTTATTTTCCCATCTTTACTCATGCGCAGAATAATACAGTCGGCGTTCTCTACAAGCCGGCGGTATTTATCTTCGCTGACATGCAGCTTCTCCTGGGTATGCTCAAGCTCTGTAGTGATATCTTTTAATTTTTTCGTTTGATTTTTCACCTTTCTTACCTGCCTTTTCCGTAATCCATATCAGGAAATTGTAAGAGAAGACTAAACATGAACTTTTCGGTCATTTTACATTATTTTGAGCAGATTGTCAAACTATTATTTGGCTACTGGATCCTGTGAATTGGTGTTAGTGTGAGGGATTTTAACGACAGGCGGATAGGCAATTTGACTTACATTAAATACAGACTCTACCCTGATTTACA
>CAZIAN010000881.1:0-1800 GCA_964537355.1 uncultured Pirellulales bacterium
ACCCGGGAAATCATAGTAGATTAAGCCAGCCGAATATCCAATTCCATCAAAATTCGGTAAATCATCCGACCAATCCAGATAGTAGTCCATTTCCAGAAAATTACCATTTCTGTCATTGATGTTGGTCAAATCAAGGTTGCCCCAGATTCCAGTGGTAAGATTGCCGTAAGTAGCGCTTATGCCAGGCTGAAAAACAGGGTCATCGGATAAGTTTTGGCCTCGCCAGATGTACTTTCCAAAAAAGTCAGTCGTAAGTTCAAAACTTAATTCGTCTTCGGCAAATACAATCCCACTGCAAAATACCACCATACTTAATACTACCAGTAACCACTTAACCTTTTTCATTGTTCTCAATCTCCTTTTCATAAGTTTATAAACATTTTTTAACTTCTAAACACTTGCTCACAAAAAATGAACACACTGTTTTTGATAAAGCAATAAACGTGCCAGTAACAAAATATTTTGAAATATTAGATGTAAATGTATAATAATAAAGGAGTTATATGAGAAGGCTTGCTTTGTGACAAGGCAAGATTAGGCTACATAAATGTAGCAAAATACATATACATATACAATTATGTAGTTGTATATTAAAACAAAAACATTTTGGATGGATGTAACACTTGTTCATTTTGTAACTAACAATCCACATGTTTTTACTGATATTCTTGAGGTCATGTGCTTGTGTTCCCCTCCTATTTTGTTCGCAGTTTCAATATAGCAGCCGTCAAAACTGCAATGTTTCAGATCTTGTATTATTGCCATGGCGACACTGTATTTTATCTCAGAAAGATGATATACTCCCGGATGAGAAATCTTGAAATGTTACAAAGAGAAGACTTCGTAGTTGAAGTTTAAAAAACAGTGGTTTAATTACAATGTATAATTTGGGGTATTAAATGAATAGACGAGAATTCCTGAAAGAATTTGGAGTTGTTTTGACAGTTGCTTGTACGGGCAAATTAATGGCGTCCCAAAGGGCGGGGAGAAGCAAGGTCCCGAACATTCTTTATATCATGTCCGATGACCATGCCGCCCATGCGATAAGTGCATACAAAAGCCGATTAGCAAAAATCGCTCCGACGCCAAATATTGACCGTCTGGCCAACGAGGGCATACTCTTTGAGAACTGCTTTTGTACCAATTCGATTTGTGTTCCCAGCAGGGCAACGATACTGACCGGCCAATACAGCCAGACCAACGGCGTTCTGGATCTGGGCGGACAGCTCGAATCCCAAAGACAATATCTGCCCAGACTAATGAAGCAGGCCGGTTATGAAACGGCTATGATTGGCAAGTGGCACTTAAAGCAGGAGCCTGCGTTTGATTATTATTGTGTACTGCCGGGACAGGGGTCTTATTTCAATCCGATTCTCCGTGAGTCGGGCGGGCAGTGGCCAAAAAACGAAAAGCGCTTCTCCTCTTATGATTCGCGTCACTCGTCGGATGTAATTACCGATACGTCGCTCAAGTGGCTCAAAGGCAGAGACAGGTCTAAACCATTCTTTCTGATGCATCATTACAAGGCGCCGCACGACAATTTCGAAAATGCCGAGCGATATGACTGGCTCTTCGAGGATGTGGATATTCCCGAGCCTGCGAGCTTGTGGCGGCAGCCGAATTATGGTTCCAAGGCAACCGAGGGTATGGGTACGTCCATCGGTAAGCGTAACAAGCGAAGGAACATGGGGCATCATATGTTTGTTGACCAGTCGCTGCCGGATGAGCAATACAAACGGACGGCGTATCAGCGTTATTTGAAGAAGTATCTGCGGTGTGTTCGTGGGGTAGATGATAATT
>CAZIAN010000882.1:0-1792 GCA_964537355.1 uncultured Pirellulales bacterium
AAGAGTCGTTTTGTATCGCTTGAAGAGGAGCTTTGGTGGCTTTGAGAGTTAGCCGTCCGGCCGCCGAAAAAAGTAATACAATATGAGACTTGAAATATGACTGCTGCCTGTTATCAATCCGGTCTGGGCTGCAATGTTCTTGTACTGAACAAGCATTATATGGCTATTCGTATTGTCGGTGCAAAGCGGGCTTTCTCTTTATTGTTCCGGGACCTTGCCGAAGTCGTATCACTCGAGGAAGGGAAATATTCCAACTATGACTTCACGGGCTGGTGCGAAGTGAGCCAGTTCAAACGTAATTTCGAACCGGATGGACACGACTGGGTCTCCACCATCAATTTGCACATCGCCGTACCCAGAATTATTCGCCTTTTATTCTATGACCGTCTGCCGCGAAACGAAGTAAAGTTCAATCGCCGAAACATCTTCGCCCGTGACAAAAATAAATGTCAGTATTGCGGCCACCGTTTCCCAACCAGTGAATTATCGCTCGACCATATCATCCCCCGGAGTATGGGCGGCAAAGCAACATGGGACAACATAGTCTGCGCCTGTACCGAGTGCAATATCAGAAAAGGAGGCCAAACTCCTAAAACCGCACGAATGAAGCTTATTAAAAAGCCAGTCAAACCCAGGCACAATCCCCTCGTCCACATCCACCTGAACCACCACCGCTACAGAAGCTGGAAACAATTCCTCGACCACGCTTACTGGTCAGTTGAGCTTAAATAATCTATCTAAATAAAGGGTAGGATTTTTCACGCAAACTCAAAAAAAATAGGTGACTGTCCCACCGGGTTCGATAATGGATGATCTATTGGCGTTTAACGACAAATGGATCCTTGGTATCATTCCATGTTCCTCCCTGGGCCAGGACCGGGTAAACGACTGCCGGATACACCAATGTTTCATGAACGGTAAACTCGGTCATTGATATGGTATACAAATGATCGACCCACTGGCGTTCCCTCGGCAATGTTGCTATTTTGGGAATCATGGCAAATTGGATTCTACTGGGGAGGTTTCCCGGCCCATATACCTGAATGCCCGGTTTGGGTCCCCATCCTTTGGCTTTGGTATAGGCAGATTCCCTATCGTGAGGATTCTTGACCCTGTCGAAACCGATTCCAGTGACATAGCATTTACCGATCGGATTGAGTCCCTGATTGTAATCCATTAACTGGCTTGCCGTATCGATATAGCGTTGCTCTTTGGTAAGTGCCCACTGTAATAAGCAGGGATAGGCATACTGTCCCTGAGCCACATTACATCCCCATCCCCACCCCCTGGTCGATAGGGAATTTCCGATCGGGTACGCGAATGATTTGAATATGTCTATTTGCCTGTCTGCCGTTTTACGTAAAACATCTTTCATGTGCCGAACGATTGCCGCGTCGGTCGGACGGTGTGTTTCGATTATGTAGGAATAAAAATAGCTTGCCATGACGTAATGTGGGCCACCGAAATGTCCGGGGTTATCCCGTGCGCTCTTGATATAATCATCGACCACATTCACGAGAGCTTTGACTTGCCGGTGAGCCGTTTCATCACCGGTCAGAAGGTATTTCTGTACCGCAAAATATAATCTCTGCGGGTTGTTTGCAGTATTGTCTGCATAGGCCATGGCCTTTTCCGCACGTTGCCGAAGCTCTTCGCAGCGTTCGGGTTTGTACGGTTTTATGATCCTGGCAAGATGCATAAACATTCCTGCTGCCATGGACGTGGACAGCTTATCAATACGTAGTGTGCCGTATTTTTTGGTATCCTGATCCATGGGTGCGGCAAAGGGTTC
>CAZIAN010000883.1:0-1789 GCA_964537355.1 uncultured Pirellulales bacterium
TGCCGCATCAGGATTATCATGATTGACAACCGCGGTGCCGTTAAGAGCAACATACAGTGTCTCGGCAGCATTAGCGGTATCACCTCTGAACCAAACAGTCAGCGTGTTGATACCGTTGACTGTCCAGTCACGATTGGAAGTCAATGTCAAGGTTGCTTCAGATTTGCCTACGGCGTTGTTGTAGGACATCGGCATCGATTGGGAACCGCCGTGAACAATAGTCTGCTCGGCAAAAGGAGGATTGGCATTACCAACGATAGAACCGTTTATGGCCGGGTTGTCGAATCCGTCCAGCCAGGCCAGATATATCCTGTTGCTCCCCGGTTCGCCCTCATCAAGGTCATTGTAGCTTTCCATATCATCGATGACGATGAAGTTGGCAGTCGTAAAGCTCCAGAGACTGCCTCTCCACGGGCTATCAGGATTAGCGTCATTTGCCTCATCAACACGCCAGTAGTAGTTAGTTCCCCACTGTAGCTGTCCGGGATCATAGCTTTCGGAACCAAGGTTGCCGGTACCTTTATACTCAGGTGAGCTCGTATCAGCGTTTTTCACGGCATCTTGGTCTGTTCCGAAAAAGACCTGATGCAATGCACCAAAGAGACCCGGCGACCAGGTAAGAATCGGTGTCTGCGTTACATCCACAGCGCCGTTGGAGGGATTCGGGCTGCTTACGGCGCCCAGAGTCGTGAAACTCCAGACGTCACCTTTGTAAGTGTTGAAAATATCAAACTCATCGATCCGCCAGTAGTACGTCTTGCCCAGTTTAAGCGTATCGGGAGTATAGGTTATATTTCCCTGGGGTAGTCCGCCGGATGCGTTGTTCACATCGTCGAAATCTTCACCGAAATATATGGTGTGCAGTTTCGCGCCGAATCCTGCTGTCCAGCTAAGCTCCACATCCACGTCTATAGAATCGGCACCATCAGCCGGATCCGGTTGGTAGGCAGTCTTAGGGGGAATAGCAAAGCTCCAGACATTGCCTTTCCAGGGACTGTTCGGCTCGGCGTCATTAACTTCATCAATTCGCCAGTAGTAAGTTGTTCCCGGGACAAGACCATCCGGATATGCAAATCCGGGAAAGCCAATTACCAGATTTGACGCTGTCTGATTACCAATGAATGTTCCTTCGGCTCCATCGTTGACATCATCAAGATTTTCACCCAAATAAACATCATGCGAGAGAGCAAACTCTCCAGGTACCCAGCGAAGATTAATCCATGTATCTTCATATATGGCACCATCATCCGGAGTCGGATTCATGGCACGACTAAGATCCTGGACTTCAGGCTCACCCCCAAAGTACACTCTATCAATCCATACCTTTGTGTTCAGATCATTACCAACCATGCCCCACCATTGACCCTTTAGCATCAAATACATATTTACAGACCAACCGGGATGATCAGCGGTGTTTTCGTCTTGATGTGTGTATTCTAAAACGTACTCCTGCGGTTCGGTGGTTAGCTGTACCGTAGTAAAAACAATGTCGATCCAATCAGGAATTTCCGGTTTTGAGAGTTGGATCAATACAACCATTTCCCTTTCCTGGTCAGCCTTGGCAATAAAGCCGAAAGGATATGTTTGGCCCTGCACAAGCTGAGGTATCCCCTGGGAAATCCCAATGGAAGCTGTCGCGGAAGCATCGGTAATATCTATCAATACCGCATTCTTACCTGACAGGTCGGCACTTTGGACAACCTCCATATTGAAACCAGTAGACCCGTATGAACCCCATGCATTTAGACCATCGTTAAACTCGCTGTTATTAATCTGATTTTCCTGAGCC
>CAZIAN010000884.1:0-1787 GCA_964537355.1 uncultured Pirellulales bacterium
CTGGATTCCGGCCGTTCGGCGGGCTCACGGTCCTGAGCCTGTCGAAGGACTTCAGCAGGAATGGCAAAAAATGGTATTTTTCTATTTTTTTCTAGACTCTTAATCTTATACCATGCCAATGAAAATGACAAGGTTAATAAATGTCCAGAAGCCAGAAGTCAGGAGCCGGAATCCAGAATAGAACCATTAAATAAAGCTCTCCGAAATTTTGGTAGTGTCACCTGATCATTGTTAGCATTGTGGGTACGCCAAGAGCTGACCTATTGGCCAAACCCGGTCCATTAAATCTGCGGCCATGGCAGGAGTTCTTTTAATTCGTGTGCCCTTTGGCCCGCGTAGTGTTAAACCGCGGTTGGGCCTCGATAAATTGTAATACGCGACAACAATATTTGTCTGGGCTTCCAGGGCTTTCTTTCGTTTTGCGAAACAAAGCGTTTTCCTGGCAAGTTTCTTGTTATGGTTCCTCAGGGTCAAATTGGCTCTCTCTATGAAAGATGTATTGATTTTCTTGCTCACCTTGGATGACGCTATGACCGCTTCGATAGCATCAGGGTTCCCGAAAAGAATCTTACGTTCGACCTTAACAACCTTGCCGTTCTCTCGTACTTTATGGACTGTCGCATACTTGAATTCTGGGTCTATCACGCGTCTT
Source organism: uncultured Pirellulales bacterium (assembly GCA_964537355.1). Taxonomy (GTDB): domain Bacteria; phylum Planctomycetota; class Phycisphaerae; order Sedimentisphaerales; family Anaerobacaceae; genus NIOZ-UU13. Next base: position 653 of record CAZIAN010000884.1, read on the forward strand.
GGCCTTTTGGGACGACCCCGTTTCCCCGTTTTGGGTTGTTCTTCCAACCGGCTATACTGTTCTACCAAGACGGTTTCATAATGAGGTAGCTCATCAGAAGTGAAAAGAGGTTTTGTCCGAATGCGGGGCAAAAGGTCCTTGATGAAGGCCCTACAATCATCCAACGTCCGCTGGCCGATAAAGAAATTGATAATCAACTTCGACTCTGGATCGATCGAGGCCCAGATCCAGTGTCGGCCATATTCCTTTTCGAAGTCTTCTTCGGAAAGAGATTTCTTTTTTTTACAAAGGCCCATAGTTCATCTAACTGGCATTCATTTAGACATAAGTCATGGATCAAATTTCCAAGGATCTTTTTACAGTGCTCACCTGCCTTGATTACGATACGGTTTACCGCATCTTTATCATAAGACAAGATCCTTGCTGTCCCTCGAATACTGTTACATTCGGCGATGGCCAGAATAATACGCTGGATATCCTCTTTGCTGTAATTAGAATGCATGAAAACGGTGCCACGATTCTCCGAGAACCTATGGTTACATGTCTTACAGCGAAGCAGCAGCGTCTTGTGTTTACCATAGTGGGTACTGGTCGTTATGTTCCCTTTTCCCCGGATTCCATGCTCCGTACACTTGGGATTCGGACAAAAATAATCGCTAAGATCCATGCCCACGCCCTCCTCTCTGCTGCAATTTCTTCCATTGTACAGAAAAGAAGGGCGGATGGCAAGAAAAAACTAACAATGATCAGGTGACACTACCGAATTTTGATACATTTTAAATAATGAAACATAGTAATTTCGCTGATTATATCATTTGATACCGCAAATTAATCTTTTTATCTCATAGAGGAGCAATTTGCGGCCCGACGCTAATGGAGGGCAGTGGAATATCATCTACCCAAAGGGTCTTTTCATGGGTTAGAGTGTTCTTTCGTCGTCTTTGGGATCAAATAAAACGGCGGATGCAAATTGCTTGTGCACACCAGCATAATAGACATCATAATCCTGCCATCTCTCCACTAATGTTTGGATGGTCATCTTCTCGTCGAGTCCGTATTGTACCCTGAGTTTTCCATAGTTTTTAATCAATGGACATCCAGACATAAGAATTATCAACTCAAGTTTCGCACCCTA
>CAZIAN010000885.1:0-1759 GCA_964537355.1 uncultured Pirellulales bacterium
ACAAAAGGATGTAAAAATCCGTATTTGAAATGAATATTTGAAATATCCGTTAGAATCTACAAAGGTCACAGTGAAGCAAAAGAAAAAACGTAACCGTTCACAGTTTTTGACAGATTAACGATGGATATTTTTTATTGCTCCAATGAGCAACGATAGTTTCATGGATAAAATCAAAAACATTTCGCTGTTGTTTTTTACAGGTAGCAATAGCCGTCCAGATGCGCTCACACCAGCGCATGCCGGCGTCGCCGCGAGTGCCCTGTGTTATCCTTCGGTCAATAACCACAGGACGGATCTGCCGCTCAGTACCATTATTAGTCGGCTCAACATTAGATTCTGTCAAAAATCTGAAATAATCCTTAGCAGCTTTGCCTTTGAATCGCCTGGCCAGTTTCCTGGCAAGTTTATGATCCGGCGGTCGACGCATTTTAATCAGAAAACCGTCTTTGATTTTTTGCATCGAGCTAAGATAGCCTTTGGCGGTAAGCTTATCTCGACGATGCAAAGTCTTAAACATCTTTTTAAGCCATTCAAGAAGTTCATTTGCCCAGCGGGAAAGCTTTTTAACCTTATGCTCGGCAAGAAAACGAATCTCTCTAATCAGATGAGCCATGCAGTATTGCAGGCGAACATCAAACAAGCGGGCATATTTGCGGTACGCTCCCCAATAGTCGGCACCAATAATACCACCAAAATCTTTGCCAAGTGTTTCTTCAAGGACTTTACAGCCGCGAGATTTATCAATTTTGAACAAACTGTAATCAGAAGTGTCAAAACACCACGTCCAGTGCAGCTTGCCATCGTCATGATGGCCTGTTTCATCAACATTAACCTGCGACTCATGTGGCAGACGGTCGGCCAGTTTATCATAGGATGGTTTAAGAGCTTTGGATGTTTTCTGCGTCACCTTGCAAAGCATACCTCTCGATATGTCCAGCTTCATCAGTTCATTGAAAAACTCCCTGATAGTCGTATAAGACATATGGCAGCGGCCTTTCATAAATGCCACAAATGTTGTTACATCAGCACCAAGCAGGCCGCCTTTGCAAATATCGTCCGGTATAGGGGTAATGTATATTTTGTCCGTAACAGGATCAAGATATTTTCTGGCTTTATGTTCTATCACTTTATACATCTTTTCCGGCAGTACTATCTGCTGAATCACAAACCATTCGTCCAGAGGCTCAAGGCCCTGGGCATCTTTAGCCTTAAACTCGTATTCAATAATTTCATCAACCTGCTCAGGCTCAAAGGGCTGACGTGTAAATCTTCTGTGTCCATGTTGACCGCCTTGTTTACGCCTTCTGACAAACTTGTGAATAACCTTTGTCGGTTTGACAATGTCACTCGAAGGCGGCTTGGAAGAATTGGTGGAATCTTTCTTAAGCCGAGCAATCTCTTCTTGAAGCTGTGCAATAGTTTCCTTGAGCAACTTTATTTCGGCAGCCTGTTTTTTTATAATAGTGTCTTTGTCCATAAGACTCTTATCGGACAAAAACAAAGTTTTAATCCAATTATCACAAATTATTGTGAACGGTTACAATTATTTCAGCTTTTCCGTTTTTTGGATTTGTTCTCCGGCTGTAAGTTTCTTAGCGTATCGTCCATGACAAATCCTTTAATGGAATTGCTCATTGTATTGGCTTGCTATATCCGGTCAGCAGCAGGTCTTCATCTTGGATGATGCCCACGCCCGGTGCATAAGTTTTGTAGCATTTTTCGTCGGTATCCAATTCGGAGGTTTCTTCTACTCTTATAC
>CAZIAN010000886.1:0-1757 GCA_964537355.1 uncultured Pirellulales bacterium
GGATGGCGAACAGTGCACCCGCTGATATGTTCTATTTGCATCTTGCACGCGGCGCATTCGGTCAGAACGTTTTTAGTAGCAGCCGATTCCAAGGCGTTCTTCAGGCTCTCGGAAATCTTAGACGACAAATCGCGATTTTTCTTCTGCATCCCGAACGTCCCTGCTATACCGCAGCACCCGGCCTTAAGGTCAACAACTTTAACGCCGAAATGCTCCTGCAACAGTTTTATACTCGCCCCTTCAAGACCGACCGCGCACAAATGGCAAGGCAAATGATAAACAAATTCCTCACTAATAGATTTGGAAGGAGCTTTCAACTTATTTTGGACAAACAGGCCATACAAATAATCCATAAGTTCAAAAGTATTTTCCGAAACAAGCGTAGCATCCGGCCCATCAACAAAATGACGAAGCTCCTGCTTCAAACAAAGTGCCGCACTCGGCTCCGAACAGATTATTTTATAGCCATCACGCACCGCCGCAGCCAGATGTTTTACACTGTATTCCAAATCATTACGAGCGGCCTTAACATTACCATAGACAATCGCCGGCAGGGGGGCAGGTAACTGTTTTGGTAAAATTACTTCGATGGAATTTGCTCTTAGAACATCGACAACTGCAAAACCTAATTCGTGGTCATTATAATTTGCGTATGTATCCACAAAATAAGCGACCTTATCGACCGGCTTTTCAATTGGTTCACAGGCTTCTAAATATTTTCTTCCAGCTTTTAAGAATGAGCTGCGGCCGAAACTGGGCATGCTTCTGTGCTTATCTATACCGGCAAATTTCTCTAACAGCCATTTCGATATCGGCAGGCTCATCAGAAAATTCGATATCGGCGCAAAAAAACCACCTAATATACTGAGGTAACGATTATGACTGAGAATCGGCTCTGTACGCCGGAGTCCCCGGCTTTTGACATATCTTGCTCTGGCCGCCACCATCAGCTTGGAAGTATCGACACCGGATGGACATTGTTGCAGGCAGGCCTTGCAGTTAACGCACAAATCCAGGAATTTCCTGAACTCCGGCGACTCGAAATCTTCTTTCTCCATCTGCCCGGTGGCCCAGAAGTGCAGGATATTAACCTTTGCCCGCGAGCTGCCCATTTCCTCGCCAACTGCCCGAAATACCGGACACATTCGCATATCCGGCTCGCGATTTCGACAAACCCCGCACCCGTAACACTGATCGAGTTCGACAGCAAGCTCATCTTTGTCGAAGAGCAAATCTGTTTTAACTCTTTCCGGCAAAACCTTATGCTCGGCTCTCAGGTTCTTAACCATAATGTCAGCATCAGGGTTGAGGATTTTACCGGGATTCATCAGGCCGTCAGGATCGAATATATTTTTGATTTTGCACAGCAGCTCGTAATATTCGTCACCATATTGCTCTCGCACGAAGGCCGCTCTTACCAGGCCCTCTGCGTGTTCACCGCTTATCGTGCCTCCTAATGACCATGCGAGTGAAACAACGTCATTGGCCATCGACTGCATTGTTTTAATATCCGCCGGGTCGCTCAAGTCCAGATAGGGGCGAATATGCAGCAGACCGTCGCCGGCATGACCAAAGAAAGACATCTCGATATTATAACGCTTGCCAATCTCTTTCAGCCCGGAAATATATTCTCCAAGACGATGATAATCGACGGAAATGTCTTCCATAAATTCAGCCGGGTGCTTATTGGATCTTTTTCTATAAATCAAAGGCCCAGCGTCTTTCCGCGATTTCCACAAACGTGCCTGTGCCTTCGG
>CAZIAN010000887.1:0-1755 GCA_964537355.1 uncultured Pirellulales bacterium
TTTGCTTCCAAAGTCTCAGACGCTGTTCGGCTAATTTCTTTTCATAGTCCCTGTTCAAATCGTATGTTGAACGTGCCCCATCCATCGCCATGACCTGGCCGGTCGGTGAACATTGAATTTCTTCATCGCTGAGCAATTTAACGTCCGGCTCGGTTATCGGCTCGTCTTTTTTAAGCAGCCACCGTGCCATCCATCTTACAACGCCCTGCCGCTGGATCTTGTTGTAATTGTGAGAGGCGTCGTTTTCCAGTAGATCTATGCGCTCAGCAAATCCCATGCGCGTGTAGAGACGCTTGGCATACCGAAAAGAGTTCCAGACCCCCTGGATATCGAAGAAATCATTGGTCGCTGCGCAGATGAGAGTCGGTTTCGGCGCCCGCATCATAAGGTAGTCTGCGTGGTCCATGCCGAAAGCAATCTGGCCGAAGATGTTCTGTTCCGCATCCTGTGGCCCGATTGTGGATAGAAGGCGCTCGAAACTCGTAATATAACAGCTCGGCGCAGCCGCAACGATGCGGTCATCAAGTGACATCAGGTGCGATGTCTGAGTCCCCCCGCCGCTGTTGCCCGTGCAGCCGATGCGTTTAGGGTCAATTTCCGGATGCGATTGCAGATAGTCAATTCCTCGCATACCGTCCCAGACTTCGAACCAGGCGGTATTGCGGCCAAGAAGAATACTACCAACCCCTATCATCGTGTGGGCCCTTGTTCCCTGCAGCTCAGGTAGCTGCGAAAGCAGTTGGTTGCGCTCTCCCTGGTCGATAGGGTCAAAGACCATCGCCGCCATACCGTTTAACGCCAGCAATGCTCCCATAGTCTGATAGGCCTCTGATGCCTTTCCATTGTTGCTGTGCCCGCAGGGTACCAGCACGCCGGGGTAAGGTGCTTTGTGCTTCCTCGAATCAGGCAAAAACAATACGGCGCTCACATAGTGCTTCGGTTGGCTCTCGAAGATAATTTTTTCTACTTTATAGCCGTTTCGATTAACTTCACCCGTAATGCGCGCTTTAAGAGGCGTTCGCCGCGGAAAGGGCCCGAGAGCTTCGAGAAATTTGCTGCGAAGCCGCTTCTGATATTCGTTTATTTGTTCCGGCGTCTTGCGCTGCTCATAATCTGCTTTCCATTTCTCGAAATCCTTTTGGGCCTGGCTTAGCAGGTAATGCTTCATCATATCGACAGGCTTTACACCATTAATGGTCTCGGGCAGGACTTTAAAATTTTCGTCTGCATACGTTACGGTATTTACAAGTAAAGACAGACACAAAATCACGATGCACATATTTTGCCGATTCATAATTCGCCTCCTGTTATCAGATATTTCTCGTATCACAATTGTCCGGCAGGATAATTGAGCTTTAGGTGCTCTTAGTTTGCCGTTATTTCACCGTCAGCTGGTATAGCGATATACTCAGTGCAGGTACTTTAAGTTTACTCGACACATTATCAATTGCCTTTTCAACAATCCGAACACGAGGTTCTTTTCCCGGTTCGTTGTAGGCCATGGGGTCTTCATTAGCGATCAGCCAGAGTTGTCCTGCTCCGGTAATCTGAGCGCCTTCCATATCAACCGGCAGTTCATGCTCCTGCTCGGTTGGATTTACGATGGCAATGGTCAAAGCCTTGCGGTCGCTTGTCCATGCGGCTGAAACGTCAAGCGGATATGTCTCGCCGGTGACAGCGACGGGTATAGTACCGAAATGGTTGCGGTAGAGTTTCAATACCAGGCCCGTCGTCTCGAATGCAGCTTCGGGTTTT
>CAZIAN010000888.1:0-1747 GCA_964537355.1 uncultured Pirellulales bacterium
GGGACATTTGGTTATTCAGACAAACAAAGCCAATTCAAACCCAATTTAAGCCAATACAAAGCCAATTTAAGCCAATACAAAGCCAATTTAAGCCAATTTAAGCCAATTAAAGCCAAAACAAACCCAAACAAACCCAATTTTAAAAAATCTTTGAGCTTATTTTCGGCTTCACAACGATTCACTGCGGACAAAACTATCAGAAAAGTCCCAAATTTAAGAATAAATCCTTCTTGACTAAAGGATAGGTAATTTGGTATATAAGATTATTGAGGTGTTTACCTGTGAAGTTGAGTATCTCTGGCTTTGACTGGATACGACCGTTACAATTCTTTCGGCTTTTGATAGAGGAGGAGTTACTGTGTAAAGCACTAAGTTGGAGTAGGTGCTTCATAATTAGATATGTTACATTTCTATTCACTACTATTCTTTTGAAGGAGGATTATTATGTGTCGAAAGTTGATTTGTCTGCTTTCTTTTACTTTTGTGCTGGCTCTGGTTCTAACGAATTTTGCTCAGGGAGACCTTATCGGTTACTGGAAATTCGATGAAGCATCGGGCACAGTCGCGACCGACAGCGCCGGGGGTGATAACGATGGCACATTAATCGGCGAAGGTCTTGAATGGGTCTCAGGCAGGTCGGGTGGTGCTCTGTCATTCCCGGGGGAGCCGACTGATGCTCGCGTGGAGTTTCCTACAACGGGTATGTCAGCGGTGTCGGGAACAGTTGCCATGTGGGCTCTACTGGCAGATCCGCAACCAGAGACAGACGGTCGGTACTTCTTTGGTCATACGACCCAGCCGCAGTTTAGCAACCGTCTCCAAATCTATATGCAGGAAGGAACCACGCCCTCGACACTTCTGGACATTGGCTTGGGCGCCGCGCACGCACACGATACGGACATCGTGGATATGCCGCTGGAGCAATGGCTCCACGTAGCGCTGACATGGGATGCAGGCAATTATGCTGTCTATGTCAATGGAGAGGAAGTATCCAGTGGAGCCTATGGGGGGATGTCCGATCTTGAGACTTTCGCCAACATAGGCAACGATGGAAGCTCGGGGCCTTATGAGGCCTTTTCGGGTCTTCTCGATGAGGTTCAGCTCTATAATAACGCTTTGAGTCCAGTGGAGATTCTTTCGGTTATGAAAGGCAAACCGTTTCCATTGGCCTCAGGCCCGACTCCGAAGGAAGGCACCCTTCTGCTGGACACTTGGGCGAACCTTTCATGGCGTGCGGGGGAATTCGCAGTCTCGCATGATATTTACATCGGAGATAATTTTGATGATGTGAACAATGGCGCCGAAGGTACATTCATTGGCAACCAGGAAGCGATGTTTATCGTTGCCGGCTTTCCTGGATTTGCTATTCCCGATGGTCTTGTACCGGGTACAACCTATTACTGGCGGATCGATGAGGTAAATGAAGCTGAGCCGAACAGTCCGTGGAAAGGTGATGTCTGGAGCTTTGCGATTGCCCCCAAAACCGCCTATGATCCCATACCGGCCAATGGTGGCGAGGCTGTTAATACAGATGTAGAGTTGAGCTGGACTCTGGGTTTCGGTGCAAAACTGCACACCGTATATTTCGGCGATAATTTTGATGATGTCAGTAATGCAACCGGCGGCCAGGCTCAGGGAACGACGGCCTATACTCCCGGCACGCTTGAAATGGCCAAGACATACTACTGGCGTGTCGATGAGTTTGATGTTGTCGAAACGCATAAAGGCGATGTCTGGAGCTTTACCA
>CAZIAN010000889.1:0-1740 GCA_964537355.1 uncultured Pirellulales bacterium
GAAGGCCAAGCCGGAAGCAACAGGATATATCTTGCCTGGATAGACGGATTCGACAATCCGGCTATCAACGGCTCTGTCGTTGGTAACTTTGATCCTCCATTTGCCGAGCAGACTATCGTTCACAGCGGCAATCAGTCGATGCCGATGGCTTATGACAATGCTGTCGGGAAATCAGAAGCAACATTGACATTGACTTCCAATCGTGACTGGACAGAAAATGATATCGACAAACTGGTAATTTGGTACATAGGCGATACGGCCAATGCCCCAGAGACGATGTACGTTGTTCTCAACGGCACAAAAGGGGTCGATAATCCTGATGCTAATGTGGCACAGGCAGCAGATTGGACCGAGTGGAAAATCAGCCTGCAGGACTTCGGAACTAACCTTACCAATGTCAATACGATTACCATTGGCTTTGGCAACAGGAACAATCCGACTGCCGGCGGTTCAGGGATGATGTACTTCGATGATATCAGTATGTATGCCCTGGAGTCGGAAGCACCATATGTGACAATTTATTATGCAACTGGTATAAAGTTCTAACAAATTTAAGATTAAGCTTGCGATGCTCTGTGAAATAGCCGCACAGCAAAAGATGTTTGTTGAAAACAACAAGTATCATGGTGTGTATCCAAAGTACAATAAGTTTAACTTTTTTAAAGGAGGATTATTGTGTCTAAGAAAATGATTTATATGATTTCTTTTGTTTTGGTGCTGGGCCTGGTCGTGACGGGCACCGCAAAAGCTGCCGACCCTGATATTATTGGGTGGTGGAAGTTGGATGATGGTTCCGGGGATACTGCTATTGATTCTTCAGGCAATGGATTCGATATAATGCTGCAGAATAGCATGTGGGAGGATGGATTATTCGGGGGTGCGGTACACTTCCGCGGAGTGGGCTATGGAAACATAGGGAGTTTTAACTATAGTGACAACGCTATCACCGTATGCGCCTATGTGTGGCACGATGCGTTCAGAAGTGGTCAAGTTGAGCGATACGTAACGATGGCTCCGGAAGTCGCGGTGATTCGTAAGGAGACAGATGGTCGACTGCACTTTTACATCAAGACGGACGACAATCTCCGCCACCTATGGGTCAGCGATGTCCTTACGGAAAGCCGGTGGTACCATGTTGCGGGCACCTGGGATGGGCTCACCCAGCGTCTGTATATCGACGGTGTGGAAATTGCCAGCCAGACACCTGGTGGTGTTTTAGGCGACACTTCAAGTGTAACTGTGAGTTCTGGGGACGAGCCGCTTAACGGGATGTTGGATGAGATTCGCATCTACAGCCGGGCACTGATGGAGCAGGAGATTAAAGGTGTTATGTTAGGTGGTGGAGCAGAATATCCGTATGCCCTGGCACCGATCCCGGAGAACGGCGCCCTCCATGAAGACACCTGGGTTAGCCTTGGCTGGCGTGCGGGTGATTTTGCTGTCTCGCACGATGTGTACATAGGTGAAAATTTCGACGATGTGGACGCCGGTGCTGAAGGCACGTTCCAGGTCAACCAGACCTCGACATTTTATGTTATAGGCTTCCCTGGATTCGCTTACCCGGATGGTCTTGTTCCGGGCACGACTTACTACTGGCGCATTGACGAAGTCAATGACACCGAGCCAAACAGCCCGTGGAAAGGTCCTATATGGAGCTTCACTGTTCCACCCAAAACTGCATACTTTCCCGACCCGGTTGATAGCGCCGAGTCTGTAGAACCGGACGCAAAGCTTAGATGG
>CAZIAN010000890.1:0-1735 GCA_964537355.1 uncultured Pirellulales bacterium
GCTGCAGAAAATATTATCAGATTATTAGGGCTATCAGCGATGTATATGAGAATCGCTTTTCTGATATTTGGTTCCATATATTTGTTTCAAATATTTTCGTACAGAAGAATTAAATGTTCAAATTGCGAGGCGCCGCTATTTAGCCAATGGAGTATCTGGTTGCCTGTTCCTAAACAATGTAAAAAATGTAACGAAATTATTAAATAAAAACCGTATAGCAAGTCGCTGGAAAAGGATGCGCCGTCAACGGCGCACCTCTCAGCTCCAGCGTTGGACGACTAAAATAGTATTAAACATTAAAAGGTAGCTCAGAAATAGAGTAAATTAAAACGGAGCCATAATGAAGATCCTAATAATCGGTGGAAAAGGTACAATCGGCAAAAAGGTAAGCGATCATTTCTCAAAGAAACACGAAATCATTATTGGTGGAAGAAATTCTGGCGATATAATAGTTGATATCACCAACGGCAAATCTATTGAAGCAATGTTTGAATCCGTTGGAAATGTCGATGCTGTTATCTGCATCGCTGGTGAAGCTAAATGGGCGGCCTTTGATTCAATGACCGAGGAAGACTTTTACATCGGATTGAACAGCAAATTAATGGGTCAGGTGAATCTTGTAAGAATTGGACAGAATTATTTGAATGCCGAAGGCTCCTTTACGCTTACAACGGGGATACTATCTGATCATCCTGTGGTATTAACCACAAGTGCCGCCATGGTCAATGGTGGAATTCATAGTTTTGTCAAAGCGGTATCCTTAGAATTGAAAAATGGACTCAGAATTAATGCTGTTTCATCGGGTCTTGTTGAGGATGCAGTGGACAAATATGAGGCGTATTTCCCTGGTCACAATCCCATACCAATGAGAAAAGTGATCAATGGCTATGTAAGAAGTGTTGAAGGTAAAGGAACAGGGGAGATAATTACAATGTATGACTATTGTTGAAAATAGTTATAATTGAATCGTCTCAACAAGTCGTCCAACAATTGTTTACACGCGGATTGCCTGCAGCGCTGGCGCGCTTTCGGCAACCGGTGAAACTCGCGTTCGGCACATAAAATAATATGGGACTAAAAATAATAACTGATTGCTCTGGAGTTGATTGGCAAACCATAGCTGAATCACTGAAAAAAAGTTGGTGGAATGGCCTACCATGAACCAGAAGTCCATAAGCGAGCTTTCGAGGCCAGTCATACAACGGTTTTCATTTATGAGGACTCACAGCTGATCGGTTTTGGAAGAGCAATATCCGATGGTGAATATCAGGGCGCAATTTACGATGTTGCAGTTTTGCCAGAAGCCCAAGGAAAGGGAGTTGGGAAAGTCATAATTCAAACAATCTTAGATCGACTTCCAAACTGTAATATCATTCTTTAGGCAACTCCTGGAAAGGAAGGCTTTTATAAAAGACTTGGGTTTGGATTAATGAAAACAGGAATGGCTGTATTCACGTCTCCACAAGCAATGGAAAAATTCACAAAATAACTGGCCGAACAGCCTTGAGAAGGATGCTCATTCCGCTGCACTTCATTCGCGCCTCTCAAGCTGAGCGTTCGACTGGGGAATGAATGAAAGAAGAAATGAAGTCTTCGTTTTTATCAAGGCAAGTGGGAGCCTTGACTGCCACTGACCTTTGCGTTACCTTTCAAAACCTTCTTGCAATACACAAATATTTAGATATAATGTGTATAAAAATACTTGAGGAGGTTCAGAAATGAAACGTACGAATAT
>CAZIAN010000891.1:0-1729 GCA_964537355.1 uncultured Pirellulales bacterium
AACCTCGGTTCAGAGAGCTATGACCCCGGACAGCTTGAATGGAATACTACCTACTACTGGCGTGTTGACGAGGCCAATAATGCAAACGCCGATAGTCCATGGACAGGCCCACTCTGGAGCTTTACTACGGCCAACTTCCTTATTGTGGATGATTTTGAGAGCTACAATGACCTTAATGAAGATGAACCCGGAAGTAACAGGATATATTTTGCCTGGGTGGATGGATTTGATAACCCGGCTACGAACGGTTCTGTCGTCGGTTACGCTAACCCTCCATTTGCCGAGCAGACCATCGTCCACAGCGGTTCTCAGTCGATGCCTTTTGCCTTCGACAATGCTGTGGGTAAATCCGAAGCAACTTTGACATTGACGGATACGCGCAACTGGACAATCAATGGCGTCAACACATTGACAATATGGTTCAGAGGCAATGCAGCTAACGCAGCCGAACCGATGTATGTTGCTCTCAATGACAGCGCTGTTGTCACTAACGATAATTCTAATGCAGGGCAGACAGTGTCCTGGACAGCATGGAATATCGACTTGCAGGCTTTTGCGGACCAGGGCGTGAACCTTGCCAATATCAATTCGATTACTCTTGGCCTCGGCAACAGGAATAATCCGGTAGCCGGTGGTTCGGGTATGATGTACTTTGATGATATCCGTCTCTATGCACCTGCACCGTGAGCTTAATTTTAAGCAGTTATAGTTGTTTAGAAGATATTAACCTGATATGAAGATATTCTGTAGTGAACAGATACAAACGGACTACCTTAGGATGGGTCGCCGGGAGTTTTGTATGGGCTTGATCGCTGCATTAGCGGCGGGTCCGGCGAAGCTCGCGTTATCAAAGGAGTCAAAAACTTTCCAGTTCAGATACATTGTCGGGTCGAGTATGTACGGCAGGATGGCGCTTAAGGACGTCTTATCAGAGGTTCGCAATGCGGGAGCGCAATGCATTGATATCTGGCCGGAACATCACGCGAATCATCGAGAACAAATCGAAACGATGGGGCACGAGCAGTTTGCAGCAATGCTGAAACAATACCAGGTAGAGTTAGGCATATTGACACATTTTGATCTTGGCCCATTCGGTCTGCAAGATGAAATGCGAACAGCTAAGAAATTCGGCGGGTCAATGGTTATTAGCGGCAGCCGGGGCCCTGGAAACTTGAAGGGCCAGGCTCTGAAGGCGGCAGTGAGAGAATTTATTGAGAAGATGAAGCCGCATATCGCGGCTGCTGAGCAGATTGGTGTCACTATCGGCATTGAAAATCATGCGAATAGTCTGATTGACTCACCGGATGCTATGCGATGGTTAGCAGAATTTACGCCTTCCAGGTATCTCGGGGTTGCATTAGCTCCATATCATTTGCCGCAAGAACCAGAATTAATCGCAAAGTGTATCACAGATATTGGCAATCGTTTGGTCCATTTCTATGCATGGCAATATGGTATGGGCTGTCATACGAAACTGCCGAAGCAACAGGAGCTGATGCAATTGCCCGGACGCGGGGAAATGGATTTCGTGCCTATTGTTGGAGCCCTGAAGAAAATTACTACAGCGGCTGGACCGAGGTGTTTATGCACCCGGTACCTCGGGGAATTCCTATCATGCCTACCGCAGCAGAGGTGACTTCGGAGATCAATGGTGTCCGGAAGTACCTTGACCTGTGCTTGCGTCTTCGCTAAAGCTACGACGAGACAAGCAAAATAACGCTTGTGTCAA
>CAZIAN010000892.1:0-1729 GCA_964537355.1 uncultured Pirellulales bacterium
CTCGGCTTTTTCAATGACCGAATCTATTATTGCCAGTATTGTTGATAAGACCGGATGGCGCAGGAGCATCGTTCTGCCGGTAATGAGTGTCGTTGGATTTTTGTTTGGTCTGATTTATATCACGCAGGGGGGATTTAACTGGCTCGGCACAATCGACGGCTTTGTCAACGGCACATGGGGCATAGCGTTTATGGGTTTGTTGGAATGTGTGGTTTTGGGCTGGTTGTGGCGCATCAAAACACTCCGGCGGCATGCCAACAGCCGAAGCGACTGGAAGCTGGGCCCGTGGTGGGATTATTTAATACGCCTGGTGATTCCTGTTGTCCTTGGCGCACTTTTCTTTTGGCAGCTTTTCGACGATATCTTTGGGGATGGATTCCTGAGAACATCTGACGGCCAGTGGATATTGCCAAATTGTGTCGGCCTGAGTATTGTGGCGTTGGTGCCTGTGATAGCCGTTATTTTAAGTATTATCAGGGGCCGTAAAAACACCGAAGAGCAGGATCACCCTGAGCAGAACTTGCCGATTGGGGGAAGACGTGAAGGTGCAATCGCGTTTGTTGTCGCTTCAGTTATTGCAGTCTTGCTCGTTCTTTGGCTTACTGTCCCAATATCTGAGTCGATTAAACAGGTCATCCTCTGGTTGATGTTGTCCGGCGGCATAATTACAATGCTGTTGAGCAACTATGTTCTGGATAAACACCATACTTCAACGACCCAGGCGTCCTGGCTGGCAAGATGGGCGGGGATAATAGCAACTATGGACACAAGTGCATCAATTGCGATAATCTTGATGGGTCTGGTTCAGACGGAGGAAGCTGAGGTAACTACTGCACCGATTCGTGATACATTAAGCGGCGTTTCTTATATCATTCTTGCAGTCGTATTCCTGATTATCATTGGCGGCCTGGGCTGGAGTTTTTATAGAGCCCTGGCAGCCGCAAAAGATACAGGAATTCAGCATCCTGATGAAATTGGTGACGAGGTGCAGATTTAGTTTTGAGTTATGAATTTTTTAGTTTTTAGTTAACTCAAAACTTAGCACTAAGAACTCAAAACTATAATTAGGGCTTCCCTAATTATTTAGGCTTGAAACCTTTGACGCCATTACCCGTGTACTTGTCGCAGGCTTTTTCCAGGTCCACATCGCTTATGTTCGCTAATGTACACAGCCAGGCCATGACATCGGCAAATTCCTCTTCTCTATTTTTCTGGTCATCGGATGCCAGCGCCGTAGCGAGTTCTCCGACCTCTTCGATAAACCACATAAACGTGCCGGGAATACCTCTTTGTCGGTCACGTTTCTCATATTTACGAGAAATCAAACTTTGAAATTCACTGATTTTCATCTTAATCTCCGTCAAGATACACCAAGGTCGAAAAACACATGAGAACTCACAGGATTATTATGTTTTTACCCCCCAAATTGCAAGAACATTTACATCTGAACCGAAAAAAACACACAGGATAATTCGTGACAAACAGACTAACGTGTGCTAAGCTAAACCTTACGGATGCTGAGCGAGCCGGTTTTGACGCATCTGTTTGGAGAATCCTATCCGAGATACGAAACGACCTCAATGAAAGGGAGAAATAATACGCGTCCCTATATTCCCGGGGAGATTTTGATATTATCGTAGCATTTAAAGGCTTGATTTTGTATTTAAGCGTTTTGATCCACCAGAGGTGGATCAATATGGGAAATGCCAATTAATTAGGGAACGGAGCA
>CAZIAN010000893.1:0-1727 GCA_964537355.1 uncultured Pirellulales bacterium
AACGTCGCTAATCATCCGCACGGCTTTTTGTGTCGGCTGCATTAGCTTGGTGTGGGGAGGGGGAGTTAAAATCTCCCCTTTACCCGATTATGTTTTACTATTTAACCGTAACTGGACAAAATAATATCTACCTAATACCACCATTAAAATGCCACCAAGGATCATTGTGGCTGAAACTGTTAGACGGAGAGTGACTGCCTCAGACACAAATATGACTCCTCCCAAAGCTGCGATTACAGGGACTAACAGTTGAACCACAGCCGCTTGCGTGGCTGAAAGCCCTCCAAGCGCGATATACCATATCGCATAACCAATTCCGGATGCGATGCCACCTGATAATACAGCTAACAATATGCCCTCAGATGAACAATGTGCATTTTTAATAGCAACGATTGCCAAAATAATAACGAGTGGAATGGTCCTTAAAAAATTATAGGCAGTATCCATAAGCGGGTTCTTCGAGCCCCGCCCCTTAAGGGTATAGATTCCCCATGCAATACCGGCCACTGACATAAGCAAGAAACCGATAGCTGAAGGTGTTGTTACCCCAGGCAGAATAAGATAAACAAATCCCATAAAAGCAATCGTTGCACCCGCCCATTCTGTAGTATGTAATCGATTTCCCGAAATAAGAGACAGTAGTATCATCGTTATTTGGACCGAGCCAAACAAGATGAGCGCACCGGTTCCTGTGTCCAGCGTAATATAAGCAAAGGAAAATGTAATGGCATAAAGAAACAGCATTAAACCGGCAGACCAACTACCTTTTGTGGACGAGCCAGTTTTATTACTATTGATTCTTACAATCGCCAAGAGAACAATAGCGCCAGACAGCAACCGTGTAACAGTGAAACTGGATGCATCAATGGCATTCTCTCCCAGTGCCAATCGACACATCACTGAATTTGCGGCAAATGCAATTAGTGCTAACCCCGTAAAGATAATAGTTTTTACTAAGTAATTACTGGATTTGGTACTCAATTACGACTCCAGAGAAAACATAACGCAGAGTTCATCAGCGGCGGATAAAATCAACTCCATCGGTTAATGGCAATACATTTCGTTTTGCCAGGGATTTTCAAAAATACCGCAGCTTCCAGACGTCTTTGTGTAACGCCTTGGTTGGGTGTTGTGTGGTTTAATACCGAGGGGGACTCACACCCTGGCTTAGCAAATACCACCCCGAGTCCGTAATAATGATCTCGCTAACAGATCCGGGTGCAACATTATGTAATTCATGACGCTTGGAGATTGGGGTATTTTCGGCCTGACCAAGCAGAGCGGAACAGATATCTCCGTGGGAAACAGTCGTTACAGCCTTACCCGGGTATTTTTTCCCCAGTTGATTAATCGCACCTATTGCACGAGCAGCACCATCCGAAAGAGATTCGCCTCCCTCGGGGCGCGGGTCATGACCGGCTTTCCACTGCTTCTTTCTCCAGGACCATGAAACCGGTTTCCCATTAGGCGTGTTTCAATTTCTTAACGATGCAAACGCTTTGTCTTCCGAATAGCGTTTGTCCAGCCCGAGCGCTTTACCTATGGCATCTGCAGTCTCACGTGTCCGGCCTGTCGGGGAGGTTATCACCGCAACAACCCCTTTTCCTTTTATTGTTAGAAGTGGATTTTATTTTTTTAATTTTCCGATTTCTTCTTCTACTTCTTCAGCTCCTTCTGAGTAATATTTTTCTTCGTCTGGCGCCAATTCTTTTAGCAAACGTAAAAAT
>CAZIAN010000894.1:0-1721 GCA_964537355.1 uncultured Pirellulales bacterium
CTTGCGAGATTATCAAAATTAAAAAAGATAACTCAGTTCAAACCGAAATTCACTGTAGGACGGATCCCGGCCATTGCTGTCCTTATCTGCCTCAGCCAGCCCGATGCGAACCTTTGCTTCCAGATCGGGAAGAAAAGGCATTTTATACCACATATCCCCGTGAACATAGGACAGGTCTGTCTTGTCAAGTCCTCCCAGCTGTTCTTTCTCGTCATCATAATCCATGTATACATAATCGATCGCTGCCCTGAACCCCTTGATGATGCCGGCTTTTCCAAAATCATAGGATGCCTGGATCATCCACGATTCGGTGTTAGCCTCCCAGTTGTACTGGGCCATGGACCGTGTGTACCCGCTTGTGGGAAAACCTCTCCAGGGTGCAATGAGATCGGCATCGTCAGAAATCTTGGAGTAGCCCGCAAGCACGCTGCCGGCACCCTTCTTCAGCACAAGCCTTGCAGCACAGAGTCTGCCATCGACACTATTGGCATCTTCATATCCCTTTGCTGATCCGGAGATTCCTGCCAGGCTTCCATTCAGGGCAGCCCCACCCACATCTCCAGCACCGTCATCAAATTGTTGCATGTATCTGAGTCCCGGCGTCAGACTCCAGCCATCTACCAAAGGTATCTCATAATTTGACTCTACCATGAAAGAATAAAACAGGTCGGGGACCCCTGTGTACCACATATCGAGCTGCAAGTTGTTGACTGACTTGTTCGTCACGCCGGCGATGACCAAGTCATGGTCCACATCTTCGCCTGCGTTCTTAAGGTTCGTATAGCTCAGCCCTTTGTGGACAGCAGAGTCATCGTTATTGGTCCAGTTGCTAATGTTCTTTCCCCTGTAAGTCAACGTGTTCCCGTCACCGTATGTAATGACATCGTGGAATTCAGTATGGTCTCGCAGTTTCTGGGCGGTCAGAAAGGCTAATTGGATGGTCGTGTCGGGTAGGTCGTTGCTGAGCAGTGTATAGCCCTCAAATGTATTGGGGATCATTTTCGTATCATTGGATTTAGTCAAAAAGCTCTCAACGATCTGCCGTCCGATTTTTATGTCGGTTTTTTGAAGATGATACTGAAAATAGGCCTGGGCCAAAACGGTCATCCCCCAATCCCCATCCTTCAGTACATCGTACCTCGAAAAAGTGTCTTTCCCAGATCTGCCATACAGGGCATCGTCTTTATCTAAAAGGCCAAGATTCTGCGCGGTATAGAAACCAGCGGTTGCGCTCAGGCCGTGCAACGGGGCTGTCTTGTAAATCACGCTGCCCCCGACAGCAAATCCCGTTGGGTCGTATTGGTCACCATCCTCAAAGTCCCAGTAAAAATAGTTCATTCGGAGTCTTCCGTAAAACACGCCTTTGGCAAAAGCCTCCGTCAATGTCGCGGCATTTCCCGGAAGGACACGATAGACTTCTTCCCCATTATCTTTCAATGTGCGCTTGGGCGCATCGGCCGCTGCCAGAGTCGCGGCCGGGATGAGATATGATAAGGCCGCCAAACATAGATATATTCTCTTATCGATGCTCAATCTCTTCTGACTCGACGACATGCTGATCTGACTCCTTTCTTCATATTTGGAAATAGCGTTTCCAAATATCTCCTCCTGGGGTTTGTGTCAAGCCGCTCGAGCTGTCAGGCGGATTCTACGGTTACTGACTCAGGTTATTACAGATAAATGATAGATAATTCGTATGATATTACACAAAATTGTGTGAC
>CAZIAN010000895.1:0-1719 GCA_964537355.1 uncultured Pirellulales bacterium
TCGATATAAGCCCCGAGCTCATACAAGTCTGAATCAGAAAACAATTCAGTTATCTAACGAATCTAAAGTTAAGGTGTCGGTGCCAATAGACGAATATCATCGAAGTACATCTTACCAGAACCTGCGGTAACGTTGTCGAGACCGAGAGTAATCGAATTAACATTAGTAAGGTCGATGCCCTGGTCGGCAAATTTCTGCAATTCGATATTCCATGCTGTCCAGGTAATTTTCGTTGCTGCATCCGGATTACTATGATTGACCCTTGCGCTGCCGTTCAGGGCGACATACATTTGCTCGGCAGCATTGCCTACACCACCCCTGAACCAGATTGTCAGAGTATCGACACCTTTAACTGTCCAATCACTATTGGAAGTTAAGACAGAAGTTGCTTCTGATTTGGCGGCGGCGCTATTATCGTAAAACATCGGCATCGACTGGGAACCGCTGTGAACGATCTTCTGTTCTGCAAATGGTGGAATATCATAACCGACGAGAGAACCGTTTGCCGGATCTCCTAATCCGTCCAGCCAGGCCAAAAATATTCTGTTACTGCCCGGCTCATCGGTATTAAGATCATTGTAAGACTCAAAATCATCAACTACGAGGAAGTTAGCAGTAGTGAAGCTCCAAGTAGGACCTGTCCATGGGCCGTCGGCATTGGCATTATTAGCTTCATCCACCCGCCAGTAGTAAGTAGTATTCCACTCAAGCTGGCCGGGTTCGAAGCTTTCAGAGCCGAGGTTGCCGCTGCCTTTTTTCTCAAGTGCACTTGCATCAGTTCCGAAGAAAATATCATATGTTGAGCCAAAGCCCGGCATCCAAGTCAGAACCGGCGCCTGGGTAACATCTACAGCTCCCTTTGCAGGATTTGGGCTTGAGACAGCACCTTCTGTTGTAAAGCTCCAGAGGTCACCTTTGTAAGTTTCGACACTATCAAACTCATCTACCCGCCAATAATAAGTTCTGGCCATTTTAAGTGTACCGGGAGTATAGGTTGCCATACCCTGTGTAGAGCCACCGGCGGCATTGTCCACTTCGTCAAAAGTTTCACCGAAGTAAATGGTGTGCAGTTTCGCTCCAAAGCCCAGTGTGAAGCTAAGGAACGGATCAACACTTACAGATTCGGCGCCATCAGCCGGATCGGGAAAGTATGCTGTGTTGGGCGGAATGGTAAAGCTCCAGACATCCCCCTTCCACGGGCTTCTCGGGTCAGCCTCGTTCACTTCATCGATTCGCCAATAGTAGGTCGTGCCGGGGACAAGACCATCCGGATAGGGATATCCGGGAAAGCCAACAATATAATAATTAATGTCCCTGTCCTGATTGACTCGGAAGGTATCGCCGGTGCCGTTGGCCACGTCGTCATAATTATCGCCGAAGTAAACGTCGTGTGATACCGCGGCTTTATCCGGTGACCAGCTCAGGTTGACCCATACTTCCGTAACTAGAGCGCCATCTTCCGGGTCTTGATTATAGGCCGAGACGGTGGTATCCTCCAACTTCAGCTCAAATGATTCGACCCAATCAACCTGCCAATCGTTAGAAGCGCCTTCCTGAAACGCCGAGACCGCGATGGTTTGGCCCAGTACCAGTCCTAAATCTTCCAGCGGGATGACCGCGTGAATCGTATCACCGTCAATCGTGTATTCGTAGTCCTCAAACAGTTCCACCTCGTCTCCGGTCAATGGATCCAGGGTGTACGCGTACACGCCGGCGGTG
>CAZIAN010000896.1:0-1714 GCA_964537355.1 uncultured Pirellulales bacterium
TTGCCTCGCAAGCCCTATGCGCGCGACCCACTGTACTTTTACCACGGGCTGCTAGAACTTGATGCTCTATCAAAGAATTGTTGTTTTTAACTGAATGATTGAGTAGGGTGTTAAAGAAGCATCAATAAAACTTACTGATTTCTGTTCTTTTTCAGCAAGAGTAAGATTTAATTACCAAACTCGTCGGATTCAATCTCAATGTCTGTGGGAGTGTGGCAGTCCACAATCATATCTTTATGATAGGTCTGTCACGATCGTATACCCACGATATGAATCGCAGCAAAATCGGAATATGAACTTCCCGGGGATATGCAGTGGGAAAAGCAGCTCGAATCCTGGAATCCACATGGCCCCCGGTTTATGATGAGGAGAAAAATCGTGTCACAGAGAGAAGGTGAAACAGATTATAAATACGAAGATTATGCTTCGGAAATGGCGACCTACCGCAATCCGCAAACGGATATCCTTGTCAACAAGCAGTTAAAGATCACTCTCGACTCCGGCCCCGCTTTCGACCTCAATTTTATCGAAAAAAACAAAGTCGAATGGAAAAGCAGCGACGAGAGCGGTACGGATTGGTGCGAAGTAGTGGAAGTTGAGGAGAATACCTATTTTATCGATATGACCTTCGCCGCCAAACCACGGGAGTCCCAGACATTCATCGTGAATACCGAAACCAGGCAGGTGGCAGGGGCACAAACTATCATACGCGAAGGCGATGTAGGCCGTGAACCCCGGGCGGTTCACAATTACTCGGCCGGTGTGCTTGGCGATCCATCCATCCCTCCCACCGGTCAGAAACCGGCACCGACCCGCGACCTGCACGGTCTGCGCGCTATTTACAAGTACAATACCAACCAGTGCTTCGAACATGTGTATATGACCTTTGAGCGCTATGCCTGGCATTGCGTAGTAGGGCCATTGAAGGGTCAGGCCGATGTGGAGATGTGCACCATTTATAAATTCGCCGACAATCAGTATATATTCAGCTGGCGAGAATTTGGTCTCCCGGTATCCACGGTTTTCTTCTACAACTGGAATCAACTGAAAACGACCGGTAAATTCTTTGCCATCGGGGATGACGGCAATGTTGCCAACACACCTGCCGCTGCCCTTATCACCAAGCTGTCGATGGCTTTCTACCCACTGGAGGCTCAACCGCTCTAACCGGATAGAAAGAGTAATATTATTGAAGCTGAATCGAAGGAAAAGCGCTGGAACAAACATTCACTCGGGCAGGGCGGCGGGAGCGTCGATAATCCATGATCTCCCGCTTCCCATTGTCTGCTTAAATCCATGGCTCCAAGACTGTGAGTGTATTTCCTTACAGAATGGATGCAATCAATCCGACGCAGCCGGAGTTCGGCCTGTAGGATAGTATCGTTACGGTTTCGGCGGAAAATCATGCTGCCGTCGAGGAAATAAACCCCAACAGGGGAAACCGTTTAGATTATTAGGAAACATTCCGATCAGGCTCTATCCTTCTGCCTGCTTAAAATTAAACCCCAGCAAATCTCCTAATATTTTCAAACCTGCATTAAAGATTCTTCTCCACCGACCTGGAATGTCGTAGCCTTCTCAGGGATCACCGAAACCACTGTATATTGCACTCCCTTTAACCCGGATTACATAATTTCCCTGACAAATCAAATATCTATACATATACTCTCTTCATACAAAAATCTATTCACTATTGAAAAGGAGGGGACTTATT
>CAZIAN010000897.1:0-1705 GCA_964537355.1 uncultured Pirellulales bacterium
AAACTTCATCCTTGATACGCCTGGCGTCTATCACTTCAAGACCCGCTTCCGGCCCCGATGTGAAAACAGTTACTGTTGTGTCTGGCCGAAGGCTTCGCTTCGCCCTCTTCACGCCATACTCAGCATCTGGGGCACACTAAAGTTTAGTCCGTGGCGGGCGATAGGTCGCGGCATCCGCCGGTTGCACATCCGCCGCCAACGCTCGACTCTGGTTAAATCTTAACAACATCACAGAGCTTTGTCGTAAATTCGGTAGGTCTTGGTTCTCTTCATACCGGCGCGTTCCAGGGTGCCGCGTGAACGGTTATTGCTCTCGAGCACCCACGATAATTCCCAACGCTGGATGCCCCACTTTGTCGCCGGCCCCGTCAGGTTGTCGATTAATACTACGCTCAATCCTGCATCCTGGTAGCCTGGCACCATCGTCATCGACATGGCGCGAACCGTAGTGATTTTCCGTCGTCCGGTCATCAGGCGCATGAAGCCGAATGGGAACAGCCTGCCGTTGAGCTTGCCGAGGATCTGGTTGTAGTCGAGCAGGGCGAACACCGCGCCTATCGGCTTGCCGCTAATCTCGGCAAATGCCGTAAATTGCGGTACGATTAGGCGTTGAAGCTCACTGGCGATTTGGCTCGCCTCTCGCGGCTGAAGGGGTGTGAAGCCCCACGTGCCATCCAGCGAGTGGTTATAGATATCGAGATATGTCTCTATTTCCTCTTGGAGCCTCGCCGGATTGATCGACCGAATCACCAGATCGGGCCGGTTAAGAACTGATAGCACCGCAGGCTTGTATTTCGCCGTCAATGCCGCCAAACGGTTCATGTCCATTTCGTAGGCATACAGATCCTGTGCCTTGGCGAACCCGCAGTCTTCTATCAGTGCCGCGTAGTAGGGCCGATTGTAGGTCATCAGGAAGCAAGGAGGGCAATCGAAACCATCGATAAGCAAAGCGCACGTGTAATTAAGAGACGGATTCACCGGCCCTCGCATCGTCGTCATCCCTCGCTGACGCAGCCAATCCTGACCGGCTTCGAATAATTCCCCGGCAACGGCCGCATCGTCTATGCACTCGAAGAACCCGAAGAATCCGCGCTGTTCATTGTACTTTTGGTTGTGAACGTGATTTATCAATACCGCCAGCCGCCCGACCACCCGACCATCGTGCTCGGCCAGCAGAGTTACAATATCGGCATTGTCGAAAAAAGGGTGATGCCCCCAGCCCAGCAGTTCGCGTTCTTGCGAAAGGACAGGCGGCACCCAGTTATTGTCACCCGTGTAGATGGTCCAAGGCAGTTGCTGAAAACGCCGACGATCTCGCCATGATACCACCGGCCTGACTTCAACTCGATTACTCATCATTCTCATTCCATACTCGTTGGGTGTCAAGTGCTTCAATGTTTTGATGACTGCCTGTGTACTGTGTCATGCTTATGATTCTTTTTTGTCTCACTGCTCAGTCTCCCGTAAGGCCGCTGTGTTGGTCAAGTGCCTTGAGTTCGTCAGCAATGGCACTAACCGTGGTGTGGATTTGTGCCCGGGTGTGGTTGGTCGTGATGAAGAATCGCAGGCGGGCTGAGTGTTCGGGTACGACGGGGTACAGAATTGGTTGTACGTTAATGCCTCGCTGGAACAAAGTGTTTGACAGGCGCAGGCTCTTGGCCGAGCTGCCTACGATTACCGGAATCACGGGTGTACCAGCGGCCAA
>CAZIAN010000898.1:0-1698 GCA_964537355.1 uncultured Pirellulales bacterium
GTTCCAATTAGCTGCAGAAGCTAACATGCCTCGCCTCATCGTTATAAATAAGATGGACGCTGAAAACGTTTCCCTGCCTGAGCTTATAAAAAATATTCAGGCCACCTTCGGCTCGCAATGTCGCTGTGCAAATCTGCCCGGCGTTGATAAAGCATCCGTTATCGACTGTATCGAAAACGAATCAGGCGAGTCGCCGCTAATGGATGTCGCCCAGGCCCACACCGAACTGATCGAAAGTGTCATAGAAGCCGACGATGACCTCATGGAAAGCTACCTCGGAGGAGAAGAAATAGCCGCCGAAAAAATAGCCTCGGTTTTCGTAGAAGCATTGAAAACCAGCACGATTATCCCGATCGTCTTCACCGATGCCAAGCACGAAATGGGCGTGAAGGAGCTGTTGGATCTGATCACGAAGTATACACCTTCCCCACTGCAAGCCAATCCAGCCAAGCTAATAAACGGAGAAAACGTGATTGAGCTGAAGCCCTATGTGCATGTGACTGACCAGTTCGACGAGCAGCCTGAGGGTCCCCCTACAGAACCATGGTTAGGCGAACTCCACCAAGATGCCCTGGCCGGACTGGTTTTTCGAGTAGGATTCGACCCTCGCTCGAATATGAAGTATTCTACTATCCGCATCTTTAGAGGCACAATTACAGCGGATACTCATCTGCTTCGCAACGACGAGAAAAAGAGCATTCGACCGGGTCATATTTATAAATCTCAGGGCGGTGAAAATAAGAAGATCGATGAGGGTATTGCCGGTGACATTATTACACTGGCGAAGGTGGACGAGCTGAGAACCGGCGACCTTATACACAATGGCAAAGTGTCAGGAAAATTCGAAATGCCCGCCACTCCGGAACCGATGTTTTCTCTGGCACTTGAGCCGGCCACAAGAGGCGACGAACAGAAAATCGGTACTGCACTAGAAAAATTATGCGAAGAAGACCCCTGCTTTAAGATTAGCAGAGACACCCAGACAAAGGAGCTTGTTGCCAACGGTCTGGGTGAATTGCACTTGAGGATAATGCTCGAGAAAATGAAAAATCGCTATAAGCTCACAGTAACAACAAAGGAGCCTAAGATTCCTTACCGCGAAACAATTACCGCCAAAGCCGAGGGCCATTACCGCCACAAAAAACAGAGCGGCGGAGCAGGACAATTCGGTGAAGTATATCTTCGCGTCGAGCCGGCCGAACGAAATTCCGAGCCGTCTTTGCAGTATAGCTGGGATATCTTCGGCGGTTCAATCCCGGGCCAGTTTGAGCCGGCCGTTGCCAAGGGCGTTAACGACGTAATGAAGTCTGGTGTCGTTGCGGGATTCCCGCTGCAGGATGTAAAAGTGTCGGTTTATGATGGGAAACACCATCCGGTCGATTCGAAGGAAGTGGCGTTCCGTGCCGCAGGCAAGGGAGCATTCATCGACGCCGTTCAAAAGGCAAAAGCCGCCCTGCTCGAGCCGATAGTGGATATGGAGATTACTATACCCGCTGAGAATATGGGCGATATCGCAGGCGACATGGCATCCAAACGCGGCAGAGTAATAGGACAGGATATGCTGCCCGGAAATTATATTGTCGTTAAAGCACAGGTGCCGTTGGCCGAAGTTACACAATATAACGGCCAGCTAAAAAGCGTTACCGGCGGACGCGGCAGTTACTCGATGACACTCAGCCATTATGAAATTGTACCGCC
>CAZIAN010000899.1:0-1697 GCA_964537355.1 uncultured Pirellulales bacterium
GAATAAATAATGGCAATAGTAAATTCCTTTCTTGCTTGGGTGCTTAAAAATATCTTTGTCCTCTACTGCGAATCCCGGGAACATACCCTCATAATCTCTGTCAAAACGATATCTTCTGTATCTCCACTGTTTGATAAAACCTATGCCGGGACCGTTCAGAAAAGCTTCTTTAATTAGAATGTATTTCCTGCATTTTTGGGCTATCAAAGCACAAATTTCCTCAATAACATCACCGGGCAGATGCATTAAATGACCATGGGTAAATATAATATCTGACTCGAAATCTTTTTGCCTCAGGTAACTTAAAGTATCCGTTATCTCAATGCCGGCCCAGTTTAACAAGTCAGGATATATTGATTTAATCTCATTGTAGATATTTGGATTTATGTCGTTACCCATGTAAGTCCATTGGGGATATTTTTCGTGAAAATAATGAAGATTTCTACCGGAGCCCACCCCTAGCTCACAAAAACTGCTGCAACTTGTCATCCTTGGGCCGTACTTGTTCACCAACTCTTTTGATGTCTCAATATGCTTGGCCTGATTTGTTAACTGAGTATAATTTCGATTCCGACCCTGGTACCATTTAGTCCAAATTTTCTTGGTTGTCGAATAATTCATCTTCTACTGTTCTACATTTCAATCAATTTGTAGGTTTAGTCCTTAATCTTGGTTACGTTGTTGATGAATTCCGCAAATTCCCCTTCACAATATTTCGGTTTGATCCCAGAATTAATTTCTGCGACTTCAGGATGTCTTCTTAGAAATTCGATAATACTTATCAGCGACACAGATTCTGCGCCTATGTCTAATTCTTCATAGATGTTCTTAAGAAGCTTATAATCTTCCGGATAATCCAGGTTCAGGCGGTATTGCGGAAAATGATATTTTTTGGGTGTCGAAACCTCGTTCAAACTAAAGTGCTTAGGATTATTCTTAAAGTAAATACTCAAATACTCACTGTAACCATCTGTATTGGCAAGCGTCCTTAATTTCTTTATCGCATTTGTACTTATCACTTCCGGCCTTGCCCCCAAAGGAGCATTGTTAAAATAACTAAACTCGGCTTTGTTTCGAATGTGAGATTCTAAAAGCAGGTCAATCAGTTCATATGAGATCGCCGGGCTATCGCCGGTAACACGGACAATAAAATCCAAACCGTAACGCTTCGCGGCATCATACATCCTCAATGCCGGATCGTTTGCCGAGCCTGAAAAAAACTTCACCGTACCTTTTAGTGTATGATTCTTAAGCTCTTCATCCTCCTCCTCGGTGGAAGTAGCAAGTATTGTCATTGCGGAGCACTTGCTCGCCAGCGTATTAAGAAGGCATCGCTCAATTGCAGGCACACTATTCAACTCCAGCAGCGCTTTTCTTGGAAGTCTCGTGGAATTCAGGCGGCATACAATAACAACACCGGCAACACCCTTTCGTATGTCCTGTTTTGTTAGCCCGGCATCCGCATAAATATCCCTGAGAGCAATAGCGGGAAAATAATCGTTAAGGTCATTTGGAAATAACGCATCTGAAACATTAGTACGTCTGAATTTCACCTCCTCTGGCAAAATCACTTCTCCCTTTCTAACGGAATCCACGGTGGTTATCCTGGTTGCGTGTGCAAGATAATCTTTTTCAGTACGCGTTATATGACCTGAACCATGTATCTTTACACATTCGTTCAGATTCTCAATCATTTT
>CAZIAN010000900.1:0-1694 GCA_964537355.1 uncultured Pirellulales bacterium
AGACGATTTAGCAATATTAAACCACCGTTCAGAATCCACGGATACAGTCTCTGTGCTGTTTAATGTACGAAGGGCTTGCTCAACGGCAGATTCTTTGGAGAAAATCAGATGCGTGTCGGTAACCGTAAAAGCATATTTCGGCATTTTTGGGATTTGCCCCCTGTTTGGATTCTGCATTGGTCTTCCTGCTCCCGGCATCAGGCCCGGCATAAAGCCCTGGAAGTCGAGTAAATATATAGTGTGTCCGAGAAACTGCCGGCTGGCATCAGGATTATTAGCCGCTAATATTTTGCCATGCAGAAGGGACAAAGATTTTTCAAGAGCGCCGCGGTTTTCTATCGCTACAGCAATAAGTGATGTCTCCGGCCCGGTTATATCGGCACCTGAGGTAGCGTCATTTATGCTCTGAGCGATAATAATTTGCGAGCCAAGATGGTCAACAATACCGGCTTTTATCGGCAGCGCCGGCTCGCCCTGTGAGCCGGCCGGTATGAGCGGCATATACATTATAGCGGCAAACTGCGGCGAGAAGCGGCTTAGAATATTGCCAAGCTCACTATAGGCATTCTTGATATTTAAATTCACAAATGATAGCGAATATACCGAGTTCGGAATAAACCGCGGGGTCCTCAAAGGTGCCGATTCTACTTCGAGCATTTTGGTAATCCCTTTCTTTTGGCCTTTGATTTTCAGGAAAGCTTTACCAAAAAAAGACTTCGCGGATGTTGTCGCTAAGGCCCCCGGAACAATTGAACAGCCAAAAGACGTTACATTATCAAGACCAAGATTGCTTATTATTGTTTCTGGTGTAAAGGTCTGTCGCGACGTGGACGCAGTATCTCGGGCGGCATCGGCATCAATTGTTGTTTTAATGATTTGCTTTATGTTCACGAAGCAATCAATCTGTTCGGAACCCTGTGATTGAACAGCCCTCATAGTTGACGAATAGTCGGCCTCATCAGCTAATGCCGGGCTGCCGGCGCCTTTGATATGCGCAATAACAAATTTCAAGACATCCATGTCAATCGCGGCTATCAGGCAATCTTCGATAAAACAAAAGTTATAAACCTTGGAAGATTGGCGGATTATGGTTGTGATATCTACACCGCGGTAGCCTTCGGTTTTACGGTGGTCGCCGTCTTCAACAGCTTGTTTGACCATCTTATCCATCGCCTCTTTGATTTTATTTATATTCCTTCCCCACTGGATTATGAGCAAAAGCGGCGGCTCATTGGCGTCTTTTAACTTCTCGTTAAATACTAAAGCAAGGGCTACTCTGCCCTCAGGCAGCTCATCTATACCGGCCAGTAATCCGAGAGACTTGTCCTTTCGCATTCGGGATTGTTCCCGCCATTTGGTTTTAAGATCATCGAAAAAGGGCGCCATTGCCGGGTCTTTGTAGAGTTTGTAAAAGTTGGTTTCTTCAAACTGTTTTTTTAGCCGGCTAAAATCGTGAACATCAACCAACAGAACGGTTTCCGGCGGGAGAAGCTTTGCAGTATCGGGAAGTGTCAAGGCCCGGGCAGGGGCCGGCATCCATAAAAGCACAAGAGAATAAACGCAAAAAAGTATAATAGTAGAGTGGAGTTTATGAGATGTTTTCACAAAGTAATTCATTTTGGTACCTTTCACGAACATGGGGGGCCCAGTGCACCTGGGTTAACTGCCGCCTTTAAGGAATTTCGGCATTGTTT
>CAZIAN010000901.1:0-1689 GCA_964537355.1 uncultured Pirellulales bacterium
TCGCTTGAATTAGCCAAGACCTACTACTGGCGCATTGATGAGTTCGATGGTATCGGTACATATAAAGGCAACGTCTGGAGCTTTACTACTGAAGGTGCCGTCGGAAGCCCGGAGCCGGCAAATGCCGCTGTGGATGTATCGCAGACACCAGTTCTCACCTGGTCTCCGGGAGCACATGCCGCTTCATACCAGTTATATTTTGGCTCTGATGAAGCCTCTCTTGAGTTGAAAGGCAGCGGGAACCTCGGCTCTGAGAGTTATGAATCCGGACAGCTTGAGTGGTCAACAACTTATTACTGGCGCATAGATGAGGCCAATAACACAAACGCTGACAGCCCGTGGACAGGCCCGCTCTGGAGCTTTACTACAGCCAACTTCCTTATCATTGACGATATGGAAAGCTACAACGACCTTGATGAAAGTGATCCGGCTTCAAACAGGATTTATCTTGCATGGATAGACGGATTCGACAACCCGGCCATCAATGGTTCTGTCGTTGGTAACTTTGATCCTCCATTTGCCGAGCAGACTATCGTTCACAGCGGTTTGCAGTCGATGCCTATGGCTTATGACAACGCTGTCGGAAAATCCGAGGCAACTTTAACATTAACTTCCAATCGTGACTGGACAGTAAATGGTATAAACACACTTACGATTTGGTTTAGAGGCAGCCCAGATAACGCTCCTGAGAATTTATATGTGGCTCTCAATGGTAATGCAGTAGTCAACCATGATAATCCTAACGCAGCAATGAGAGGTTCCTGGCTCCAATGGGATATCGATTTGCAGGAATTTGCCGACCAGGGCGTCAACCTTGCCAGTGTCAATTCAATTACTATTGGCCTGGGTAACAAGAATAATCCTGTTGCTGGCGGCGCAGGAATGATGTACTTCGACGATATTCGTCTGTATGCCCTTACACCGTAAATAGGAATTTGATTGTTCAGTAAAACTGTGTAGTTAATATAGTAAGTTTCGCTATTTTGAGGCTGATACTGAGTAAATCGGTATCAGCCTTTTTCATTTATCATCGATTCGGAATAATCACAGTCAGCAGGATTGATTTTCTGGAAGTTTATTGGTAATCATGTGAGGATTTTCCTTGACGAGAAGGTAGGTGATTTGGTATAGATAATACTAATGATACCTGTTCACACACAGTCAGGCACCTGTGGCTTTTGAGTTTATTTTGCAGGCAAATTTCTGATAGTTTTCAATAGAGGAGGAATATTATGCGGGGCGCAGAGTTTTCTGTGAGAAGTTTGTACACTTGTGTTAAATTTTCTCATACCAATTGAAAATTCCTACTATCAATAAAAGATGTTTTGGTGTGTGGTCAAAGCATGGTCATTTTAACTTTTTTAAGGAGGATTATTATGTTTAGAAAAGTTGTTTATTTAGTTACATGTGTTTTTGTGCTCAGCTTGGCCCTGACCTGCACAACTAACGCCGCCATTCCCGGCCTTATCGCTCATTGGCGTTTAGATGAGACATCCGGTACCGCCGTCGGAGATGCCAGCGGCAACGGCAATAATGGCACTCTGGAAGGAGGAACAAGAACACAGGGCAAACTGGGCGGCGGTGTATATCTGGACGGTGTGGACGACTACATCGAGGTTCCCAACTTGATAACTCAAACCGGCTCTTTGGCATTCTGGTTCAAGCCGGACTGGGATGGGTCAGACCCGG
>CAZIAN010000902.1:0-1687 GCA_964537355.1 uncultured Pirellulales bacterium
GCAATGAGTTTATCCAGACCCCAATCACTCGGCACAAGTGCATTTACTGTTGATGGTTCAATGCTCTCATACTTCTGAGAATTTCCACTCTCATCAATACATTGAACGGTCAGTGGTCTTTCAACGAGTTTAACAACATCTAAAGTAAGTGTATTCGGATCGCAAGTTTCGGCTGTTAGACCACTAAGCTCTCTCAGCTCTGCGCTCTTTTTGATAAAATCCAGAACGTTTAGGGTGTACGGGCCGGCAGCAGTTTCAGGATACAAAGAGAATTTGAGATTCAGTGTGCCTTCGCTGAGCTTGCGCTTTATCTCTGCAATTTTGGATGCCGGGCCTTTGAGCACAATGTTGTCGATAAAAGTGGAAGCTTTGCCGCCGAAACTTACCCAGAAATTGGGACTGGATTCGGCTATAATTATCGTGGCACCAGGAACTGGGAACGTTTCGTCCAGCGCCAAGTCTGCCCAAACCCAGATCAGGACCGTCAAAAAAATAACAATTGTTATCTTGCTGTATTTGATCTTTCTTAACATCATAATTCGTACTTCACATCCAAAACGGCCCGACTCATGAGATCACACTTGAAAGATGCTTTTTTAACCTGGCTTCATCCATATTTCGCGTAAGTTTTCCGTTCTCAGCAACAGAAATTATACCGGTTTCCTCGCTTACCACCAGACAGATGGCATCCGAACCGGTCGTTATACCTATAGCCGCACGGTGACGGGAACCAAGTGAAGCACCGCCGATGCCGCCGTCCTCAGCAAGCGGTAACTGCACCCTGGCAGCTATTATTCTATCACCTCGTATTATAACGGCCATATCGTGTAGAGCTGTGCCGGGCTGGAAAATTGTCTTGAGCAGCTCGGAAGTTACCTTGGCGTCGATTCGAACGCCGGTTTCCAAAAATTCGCCCAACGCCACGCGCTTTTCAATAACAATAATGGCCCCGATTCGAGCTTCGGATAGTACCGTTACAGCGGCAACCATTTCTTCGACTGTCCGCGATAGCTGCTGAGAAGCGCTCGACCATAAATGACTCTGGCCTATTCGCATCAACGCTCTTCTGACTTCCGGCTGAAATGCCGCGACTGCAATAATCAAAACTCCAATCAAAAAACCATTGTAAAGATACTGGAGTCGCTCGAACGGGAACTGCCCGACGAGCAGCTTCAGGACAAGGAAGCCTACGATGAGAATGAATATGACGGCGCGGAAAAGCCTTTCGCCGCGAGTGCCTTCGAGAAAATCCACTATCCAGTAAACCACCAGCCCGATGAGAATCAATTCGATGGAAATAATCCACAGAGGGTAGTCTGCTACCCGAGTGAAATACAAGTGTATTTGATCGATGAGTGTTTCCACAAATCAAATCCTTTTGTTACTGCCATGCGTTACAGATGATAAGTATTGCATAAAATAACGACTAAATATACACAATACGATATACGCAATACGAATTACGGTATCCTTTTATCGGTGAGTTTGCTAGGCTCGTCAAGCATTAACACATTATCTATATCCGCTATCAATTCCTGCTGATTAATTCTGGCAACGCGCTGATGCCTTCTATGGCCTTCAGCGGTGGTCTCGCCGGTCTGGCTGAAGCTACAGCCGAAGGGCATGAAAACTAAAACCAACAATATAACAGGTAAAATCACCTTACATACAGAAACAGAAACGCTCT
>CAZIAN010000903.1:0-1683 GCA_964537355.1 uncultured Pirellulales bacterium
TGGCCTGTTTGGCCTGTTCAAGATAATGTCTTATATTTCCTGTAAAATTTATATTGGAAAAGGCGCAGCTTCTTTTAAATTTGATAATTCAAACTTCAAACAAATAGGAGATTTCGCCATGGCAAAAATTCTACCTTCGGAGAAAATGAGCAAAGAGATTTCAGAATTGCTAGAAAGCGACAAAGTCGGAACTAAAGGTTTCTTCTCAGAGATAGTAAGAAAATCTGTTAAGAAGATTGTTCAAGAAATACTTGAGCAAGAAGTTCAGGATTATTTGGGTCGCGGCTACTATGAGCGTAACCCAGAATCTCGAAGCGGCCATCGTAACGGTTATGAATCCAAACGAATAAAAACCGCTGAAGGTAAAGTTGTCTTAGATGTGCCGCAATTAAGGAATACAGAAGAAACATATCGTTCCCAATTTCTAAGTCAACAAAGCACGATCAGCCCTGAGCTTGAGAGATTAGCGATTGAAATGTACGCCCGCGGGCTGTCGACTCGCGATATAGAAGACACCATAATTGACGAAGACGGTAAACCCCTAATCAGTAAATCCGGTGTTAGTGAAATCACCAAGGAATTATCAGAGGAATACGAAAGGTTTTGCAATCGTGATTTATCAAAATATGATGTTGTATATTTGTTTGTTGATGGCGTTTATGAAGCTCTACGTCGAGAAGCTGGTCCCAAGGAAGCGCTTCTATGTGCTTGGGGAATTCTCTCTGACGGTTGCAAGGTTTTGTTACATCTTGCATTGGGGAATAAAGAGTCGCACGCTGATTGGAAAGATTTCTTCAGAGATATGATAGCCAGAGGATTGCGTACTCCTTTGCTGATAACAAGCGATGGGGCACCAGGATTGATTGCGGCTATTGAAGAATGCTTCCCTCAAAGTAAACGTCAGAGATGTCTGAAACATAAACTGGGTAATATTGCTAACAAATTACCACAGGACGCCATTGCTGAAGTTATGCCAAAGATCAAAAACGTATATTATCAAACAGATCAAAAAGTAGCAAAGATCTGCGCTGAGAACATTATCAACGAATACTCAAAATTGTATCCTTCGGCAATTAAATGCTTTCAGGAGGATTTTGAAGCCGGCATAAATCACATGTTGTTTCCAGAAGGGCACAGCAAACACATTCGTACAACCAATCTGTTGGAGCGAGCATTTCTGGAACAAAAGAGACGAACAAAAGTAATACCAAGATTTCTTGGTGAAGAAAGCTGTCTTAAGCTCGTCTATGCTACTCTTATTCGTGTTAGCGAAAGATGGCACCGCGTTAAGATGAGCAAATACGACTTGACAATATTAAAAAACATCCGTGAACTCTACGGTTGGAAAGAAGATGAAAATGGTTATTTATCACATAAAAAAGCTGCATAGTCATTTTCAATTTTACAGGAAAAAAAAGACTTGATCTATTCGAGATTGGAGTGGCTTATCGAGAGGATGTTGATGAGGTAATTGAAATCATTAAAGAAGTAGATGAAGACCTTCGAGACGATCCAGATTTTAAAGATGATATTTTAGAGCCCATTGAAATTTTAGGTCTAGATCAATTCGCTGATTCGGCAATAATCATCAAGGCACGTATTATGACCAAACCAATAAAACAATGGCGCATAGGGCGCGAGTTCAATCGTCGGCTTAAAAAAGCGTTTGACGCAAAAGATATT
>CAZIAN010000904.1:0-1674 GCA_964537355.1 uncultured Pirellulales bacterium
GGGCACATACAATAAGGACAATCTCGTCAACTACGGCCTTTTCGCTTTCGCCGCCGATACGGGAGAAAAAAAGTGGCAGACTGATTATATAGGCTTGAACAATACCGGGACCGAACCATTCGGTACAGGCGGTGAACACGGTGAACAATGGCAGCACCCGGTAATAAACGGGCGGACTCTCTATTCACGACCTTATGCCTTCGATCTCCATACGGGCGAGAAGAAGCAATACTACGTCTATCGCGGCGGCAGCGGCTGCGGCGGACTGACCGGTTCGGCTTATTACCTTTACGGCCGAGGTTCAAATCCACGTATGTATCCGATCGAAGCCGAAAGCACCAGGGGAATCCAGTTGACTCAAGTCACCCGGCCTGGCTGCTGGCTTAACATAATTCCCGCAAACGGCTTGATTCTTGTGCCGGAATCCAGTTCCGGGTGTACTTGCGGATACTCGCTCCAAAGCTCTGTGGCCTTTGCACCGCGAGATTATTACAGTTCACCAATAATATTGACTCCACAACGGGATTTTGAAAGTTCAATGCAGGTTGAACTTGCCGACCGCAATGGCATTGGGCGGATACACTACACACTCGACGGAACCGAACCAACCACACTTTCACCAGTATATACCGGGCCCATTACACTTACTCGCAGCACCACCATCAAGGTCATAACTTTTTGGAAGGAACGGGGTAAAATGAGTGACGTCCGCCACGCAACCTTCACCAAGCTCTGACTGCAAAGGTAGTTAGCACCCAACAAATATTTCAATTGCAGTAAGTTCGTTAAAGATTCTTGTGAGATTCAGGGAATAGGGCATCAATCATACGTGTGATGAGCGATACAGTAAAAGCTTCCTGGTCCGGCCCAATCCACGACATGACGCCCCGTTCATATCCATAGCCGCCTTTCTCATCTTTGTCGTAGTAATACCTGTCAGGTGAGATGTATCCAACATAGTCTCCATTGAAGCTTAGAACCCAGAGATCAATATCGCGATTTTGTGTGCGTGACTTCAGGTCTATGCTGATTTCTCCGCAATAGTCGGCCGGCGTGCCCACCAATGCTATATCACCAATGCGCACAGCATGCATCCAGCCGTCATCATCAATGCCGAGAATCGGAAACAAGAATTTCGATACACGCCAGTTTTTATTCAAACGTAATTGAAAAGGCGGCAGTTGAACAGGAAATCCAATGGACGCAATGTCCACCTTATCTTGGAACGGTTCGGCATCTGAAACCGCTTCCAGAACTTTGTCCGCCAACGCTTCACCCATGGCGCGGCAGCGATCAAAAGGATCATCTCCCTCCGGGGGCCGGGGACTCATACTGCCAACAGCTCCGCCGAGATAAATCGCCTCGGCCCCTGTCCGCTCAGTAATACGGCGCACAAGGAAACCCGGATATTCGCCTGTAAACTTCATGTTGTTTGCGCCGAGAATAGTCGGATGTGCAGAGTAACTCACCACGAAGCAGCGATCTCCGTCTTCTTGTTCGATAAGCATATAGCTGAGTTCGCTGTCAACAGGGGCATCTCTGCGTGTGCGATTTCTGATGTACTCAGGAGCTTCCAGCCCGCCATGTGTTACTTTGGCCGGCTCAAGCGAACGGTAGGCATCGACTATTGCTTCTGTGAAAGCTTTTGCCAAAAAAATCGGAATGTTCGGGTCG
>CAZIAN010000905.1:0-1672 GCA_964537355.1 uncultured Pirellulales bacterium
GGTGTTCTATTTCAGCTAAGATAGTGGATAATTTTGCCTGCAACTGGTCTTGTGGCTGTTCGTTATCGAGAATAGTGTCAACAACAGCCACTGGTTGTCCCAGGCTGACTTGGTCAAACAGTTGAACCGGCATACTTGTCAGACGTCCTGTGCAGTTGGCTGCAATCTGACGAACCTGTCCCTGCGCAATGCCCAAAACTTCAAAACGTTGTGAGCGGCGGCTGAAAAGCCCAATCACGCATGCGACGGCACTTAACCAAACCAGAATAGGCATGATGTGTCGGCGTAAACGAGAGAGAAAACTTATTGGGCTTATTATTTTCATATGCGGCTTAGACCTCCAGTAGTTGCTCCTGCATTGTCAGGTTGATGTTTTCGAGGCCTTCGACCTGTTGAAGTTCGGACAACATCTGTTGGTTTTTTGCAGCATTTCGTATCATCAACTGATAGGCGTATTCAACTTCAGCAGTGCCAAAGCCGCTGGCTTGCGCCGATATGAGGGTAAAACTACCGCAGAAACGCTTAAGAATATTGGAAATTGGATTATCAGGCCCAATGTGGCCCCGGAAACTAAACCGCAAAAAGCCGTTGTGTGGTTGGTGTGTACCGAAGCTGGTAAGGTATAGATATATTACTATCAAACTCAGAATCGAAGTCCCGAGAATAGCTACAGCGTAACGCTGAGAACCAGCCGCCATGCCGACTACCAGCGAACAAAAAATGAAGGCTATGTCCCTGGTGTCTTTGATGATGTTGCGGAAACGTACAATCGCTAATGCCCCCATAAGCCCGACGGCGGTGATAATGCTGGTACCGATGACTGCCATAACCATTGCCACAACGACGGTGATTAGAATCAGCGATTGGACAAAGGATTTTGAATAAGACAAACCGCTGTGAGTAAAATAATAAACCCAGGCCAGGACCTGTCCGAGGGCAAAGGCAAGCAGTAAGGACAATAGGACTGCCTCGGGCGTAAAAACACCGCCCATTGAGGAAGGACCTTCAAGTATTTGCCAAATTCTATCCATAGTTTACATACCCATTAGCTGGGGTGCACAAAACTTCAACAAACAAGAATCTTGAATTGAAGAAGCGTACTTTGATATTGAGCGTTGCCTTAAATTAAAGCACTTGACCAATTGGCTGAGCCAAAAAGGATAACAGTCAGTGAATTTTATTTCCAAAATGACACCGCCTCTTGTAAAGGGATTACGCTGCCAGCCGCCGCCGCCAAGTCTAACTTCAGGTTCTTTGGTGACACAGTAAGCAAGCTCACGGTCGAAGGTTACTCTTACTTTATTTTCGGAGCCGCCTTCATATGCCTGACGCGTGTAACGAATTAGTACTGCAGGTTTTGCTCGTATGTTATTCATATACAACTGGAACTGATTGATTGAATCTGTATCGGCTGTATAATTCTGTGGTGGTAGCGGCAGACCTCCGAGCAAAATTGGTACATCACGACTCATGACCCGTGCCCGGCTTTTCATAATGATAGTGTTTATTCGCCGCTTAATCTCAAAAAAGCGAGGATAATCCGGCTCGTCGGTATAACTGCGGATTCGGAGTTTGTAGCGGTTTTGAAGTCCCCCGAGACTTTCTTTGCAGAGCTGCAGGTCGGTCGAATCCAGATAAAGACTAACAATCGGGTAATCTCGGCTTCGCTGCA
>CAZIAN010000906.1:0-1666 GCA_964537355.1 uncultured Pirellulales bacterium
CGGAAAACTCCGTATTCTTTGCCAACTGTGGCGGTTTCCACGGTGAGGCATGCGCGGTGTTCGCCGGGCCTTATACCGTTACACATCACAAATCCACACTGCTGATTGCCGGCTTGTTTTCTTTTCTGAATGCGGGCAGCGGAACCAACCAAAGCAATCACATGTATAAGTTCGGACCCGTTCATCAGGGTGTAGTCGAGCGAGGCTCCAAGACAGCGAGCGATTCGTATATCCTCTGGCCGGCGAAAGTCGGGGCATTCACAGTCGTGATGGGCCGGCATTACAGAAATTCCGATACCTCGGACCTGCCTTTCTCATACCTTATTGAGCATGAAGATGAGAGTATTCTTGCCCCCGGCGTGAATCTCCGCAGCTTAGGAACGGTTCGAGACGCTCGGAAATGGCCGAAACGAGACAGGAGAAAAGACCCCCACAAACTCGATCACATTAACTTCAAGCTCCTTAGTCCTTATACGATACAAAAGATGATAAATGGTCGTAACTTGCTGTGTAAGCTCAAAGCGACATCCGGAGAAACATCCGAATACTTCACCTACCACAGTGTCAAAATTAAGAATTCATCTTTAGATCGCGGCGTCAAATTATACCAGATGGGTATCGATAAGTTCCTGGGCAATTGTTTAATCAAGCGGCTGGAGGCTAAGCAGTTTGAAAATCCTGGCGAGCTTAGAGCCGCGCTGAAGCCACAAACCACTGTCGGACCGGGCAAATGGGTCGATTTGGCCGGCATGTTTGCTCCACAAGAATCAGTCGAAAAATTGCTTTCAGATATCGAAAACGGTCCTGTTAGCTCACTGGAACAGGTAGCTGACAGTTTTCGGTCGATGCACGAAAATTACCCTGAATATGAGTGGGCCTGGGCGGCAAAAGTCCTGCAGGAAAATCAGGATAAGACAATTGATGAAATGACAGCCGACGATATCATCGAACTGACTAAAAAATGGAAACAGGCTGTTGTCGAGCTTGACAATATGCTTTATGCCGATGCCA
This sequence comes from uncultured Pirellulales bacterium, assembly GCA_964537355.1. Classification (GTDB taxonomy): domain Bacteria; phylum Planctomycetota; class Phycisphaerae; order Sedimentisphaerales; family Anaerobacaceae; genus NIOZ-UU13. Next base: position 1,012 of record CAZIAN010000906.1, read on the forward strand.
AGAAGGAATTTACCGCTACTGCTCAAACCGGATACGGACTCGATGGCTCACAGGGAACAAAAGAGGCCGATTTCGAGCAGGTCAGGGGAACATTCGAAGAAAACAGCTTTGTCTTGGAAATCGAAAAACATATCGTCCGCAAAACAGCGCTTGGGGATGAGTTGGTCGGCCGAATGGAAGAGCTGCGCCGGAATCAACCTAATTGAAGGTTTTGTAATCCGTTCGGTTCTAAATATGTTTTGCAAAATGCCGACCGGTAATATATCATCTGGCGAACGGCGTTTTATGGTTATTATATTCAGGAGAAGATAATTTATGAGATTGATTATTGAACCGGATTATGCGTTAGCGTCCAAATGGGTTGCTAATTACGTTGCCAGGAGCATTAATGAATTCGGCCCAACCAAAGCCAAACCTTTTGTTTTGGGTCTTCCCACGGGCTCTTCACCGCTGGGTGCGTATAAAGAGTTGATAAAACTCAACAAGAAAGGAAAGGTTTCATTCGAAAATGTTATCACCTTCAATATGGATGAATATGTGAACCTTCCGAAAGATCATCCCGAAAGCTACCATTCCTTTATGTGGAACAATCTGTTCGGCCATGTGGATATTAAAGAAGAAAATGTAAATATTCTCAATGGAAACGCGCCGGATT
>CAZIAN010000907.1:0-1665 GCA_964537355.1 uncultured Pirellulales bacterium
GCCGGTCCAAATGACCGGCCCTTACTTATAATAGTTTGGGAATATATCAATTGATTCAGAATAATCGGGGAATAGAAGTTTGTTTAATGTGGGAATCAACAGCAGCTTCAGAAAGACTACGAAACTTCTCTTCACTATCTTTTAGTGCCTTATTTACCTTAAGTAGCTCAGCAGTTTGTTTTTTAAGTTTGGCTTCAGCTTCTTTTCTTGAAGTCACATCTGTATGGGTCCCAACAACCCTTAGCGGTTTACCGTCTTTTGTCCAGCTCAGTATCTTACCTCGGTCAAGAATCCATTTGTAAGAACCATCCTTACATTGAAGTCTATGTTCGTTATGATAATATGGGGTCTCACCGTTTAAGTGAGAATTGAGATCTGCGTAGACCACCTCTCTGTCATCCGGATGCACACGTTTATCCCATTCTGATAGATTATTCGTTATTTCGTCTTCATTATAACCTATCATCTCTTTCCATCTGGTTGAGAAAAAGACCTCATCTGTAACAGCATTCCAGTCCCATACACCATCACGATTACCCTCCATAGCATAAACCCAACTCATTTGTTCATTGTGCGATTTCTTAACCGCTTCTGTAAGACTTGTGACTAGTTTCTTTAATTCGTTATTCTGTTGTCCAAGTCTTTTTAGTTCTTTAATTAGCTCTTCTTTGGTTTTGTGCTGATTTTCCATATAGGCCTCAATGTTAAAGTCGGGTAGGTCAGGGGTGTTGCCGCCCCATCCCCCCCTTTTTTTAAGCAGTTAACTTGGTCCGAGACTTGCATTGTTGCATCCGCTCTTGAACCATGGTTTGTTATGTGCCCTACTATTGATTATTTTGAGATTTTTCTTCGATTATTAACATTGCCATTCTTGTAGCCTCTTCGACATAATTCCTACATTGTTCAATTAAGTTATTTGACTTAAAAGTATTTTGTCCTTCTTCAGTACCTAAATCGCAACCTAATAACTGCTTACAATTTGTTGAGCCAAATCTACTTTCAAACATGTCTAATAGTTTTCTAATAGCGATGTATGATGTTTCATGTGATTCGCTGGACATATTTCTTCCATAGGATAAGTTCAGTGCCATAATAGCGCCACTTACTGCTCCACACATACCACAGGTTCTTGAAACCCCTGAACAAAAACCAGTAGCAATTTTTGGAATTAAATCTGATTGAATACCTTTGCTTTCTGTCACGGAAAGCAGGACGCTTTCGGCTCAATAATACCCAGAATTGAAAAGCTTACCGCTTCTTTGTGATGTTTTGTCAATCATTTTTATTCTCCTTGGCGATCCTTTGAGAATTTAAGCAGAAATTCTCGCTTATGGCATCTATGAGTTGTTTGCCACACATAATCCGGTATATAGTGTCTGCTGGCTTTTGGCAAATCTTAAGACATCCTTTTTGATAGTAAAAATGAGTGTTTAAACCCCAATAAGAGGCCACTTTTAGTAAATTATCTAATCACTTCAAAGACTTGACGTGGTCCGAGCCCCATTGAATTGTGAATTGAACCCCCTTTGAATTTGATATTTTTATTTTTCACCTAATATTAAAAAAACTTCTCGTTTAAAAAATAGTTCTTTATCTTTGACGATAAAATATTTTGAGATATCAAGATCGCATAATCCTCTTTCTAACAACTTGCTGATCCTTTTT
>CAZIAN010000908.1:0-1650 GCA_964537355.1 uncultured Pirellulales bacterium
ATGCCTTACGCAATGTTCTTATTTGGGCAATCTTCTGCAGAAATTATACGAAATACGAGAAGAAATTAACCAATTAGAACAAGGGCTGATACAGAATCATCTTAAATGTTGCATCTCTCCTATGATAAAGGTGCCAGGGGAGGTCGTCCTTGCAATCTCCAAGTTGAGTGCGAAACATCATGGTGCAATTATTGTTATTGAGCAAGAAAACAACCTTGATGAACATCTTAAAAGCGGAGTCATCATTGAAGCCGTTGCTAATGCTCCTATCTTGGAAAATATCTTTTATCCAGGGAGCCCGCTCCATGATGGGGCTGTTATTATACGAAACACTCATATTATAAAAGTAGGCGTCTTACTCCCTCTGGCGCTCCACGATTCTGGATTAGAGGCCCTTCGCCTGGGCGCTCGACATAGCGCAGCCCTTGGTCTCAGCCAGGTAAGTGACGCACTTGTCATTGTAGTCTCTGAAGAAAAGGGCTGGATATCATTTGCCCTTCGAGGCCAATTATACCCAAATCTGGGGACATTTGCCCTGCTGCAAAAACTCGAGACTGCTTCGGAGGCAGAAATACAATATATTAAATAATGATTAGCACATCAAAGGTGGACAAAAAATAGCGCTATGGATTAATGTAACATCCATTGGTTCAGATCATATTCATTTTAAAATGACCATTCAAATAACACTTTGGCAATTGGAATATCAAAAATTCCCTAACGAAACGCCACACTAGGAGGGTGTCTGAGAATAAGATATTTTTTCCAAGATCAAGGAAGGCGAAAATTATAACCACCCCGCTTAAATGCAGCGGGACAGGCATCCATACATTGAAGTATTTCGAGGATTATAATTTGAGTCTGACGTAGAAATTGGGGAAAATAGCCATTCTCGGACAGCCTCCTAGTTTGTCCCGCGAATTTATGGAGTAATTATGTATAATTATTTGTTTGGCCCTGTGCCTTCTCGACGCCTGGGGATTTCTCTTGGCGTCGATTTAGTCCCAATGAAAACGTGCACATTGAATTGTGTATACTGTGAATGTGGCCGTACAACCCATCTTGCTTTAGAGCGCAAGGAATATGTGCCATTCGAAGCAGTGAAAGAGGAGCTAACTCATTATTTTTCGCATAATCCCAGACCGGATTATGTAACCTTTTCCGGCTCTGGAGAACCTACCTTGAATTCAAGGATCGGCGATGTGGTGCATTTCATAAAAAATCAGACCTCGGATATTCCCATCGCTGTGCTGACAAATGGAACACTACTTTTCCAAAAACAGGCGTGTGACGATATTAGAGATGCCACGGTAGTTATACCGTCATTAGATGCTGCTACTGAGAGAGTATTCAGAAAGATTAACCAGCCTCATCCCCAATTAAAAATAGATACTATTATTAGAGGGTTGGTCCAATTTCGAAAGGATTACAGCGGGCAAATATGGCTGGAAGTATTCATAGTACCTGGCCTTAATGATACGGAACAAGAATTAACAGCCATGAAGCGTGCTATAGAGAAAATCGAACCAGATCGTATTCAGCTTAATACCTTGGACAGGCCGGGAACGGTACCCACCATCCATGCAGCTACCTGGAAGAAAATGGAATACGTCCTGGATTTCTGGAAGTTGGAAAACGCTGAGATCATTG
>CAZIAN010000909.1:0-1642 GCA_964537355.1 uncultured Pirellulales bacterium
GCAATACAGCAGGAAGTTGAGCGGCTGAGACCGGATTATGAACGGGTGTTTACCGACCAGGAAGCCGAAGAGCGAGAGGCCCAACTGCTCGACTGGTCCAGAGAAAATGTGATTGAAAAAATCTTAATCAATCAGGAGGCGGAAAAAAACGGTGACAAAATACCGCCCGATCAGGTTCAGACTGCTCTGGCGAAGCTCAAGGAACAATACGAGCAGCCGGAGCAGCTCTACAAAGATTTCAACGCCGAAAACGACGAGCAAATAAAGAAAGACATTGCCAAGCAGATGAGAATCGAACAAAGGATCGGCCAGGTCTGCAAAAATCTGCCCAAGCCGTCTCAGGCTGCTATCCAGAAATATTACGAGGAAAATCAGGAGCAGTTCAAATCGGGTGAGCGGGCCAGGGTGGCTCATATCGTCAAATATGTCAACTGGCAGACGGATGAACGGACTGCTTATGAGGCGATAAGTCAGGCGTACGAAGAATTGAAAAGCGGCGTGGCTTTTGAAACGGTCGTTGATAAACATACCGACTGTGCCGACAGCGGCGGCGACCTGGGCTTCGTTATGAAGGGACAAATGGTAGAGGAGTTCGAAGATGTGGTTTTCAATTTAGGCGCCGGCCAAACCAGTGACATTTTTCGCACTCGTTTCGGCTTTCATATCGCAAAGGTATATACAAGAGAGCCGGCGGCTGTGGCAAGCCTTGAAGATGTAAAAGACCGTATTACGGAATTACTCAAAGAACAGATGCGCTCGGAAGTGATTGATAAATTTATAGATGGATTAAAAAGCGAAGCCAAAATCGAAGAAGTATAAGCCGGCCGGCTCAAAACGAAAAGCCGTGCATATATCACATGGAGGAGCATTCGTTTTATCGGGCCGTAAAAAAAGTAGACAAAGTATGTGTCTCGATTTGGCTTTCGAGGATTTTTATAGTACACTTTAAATGTAGCGCGAAGGAAGGAGTTGGCGGATTAGAAACGACGCTTTTCACAGGATGTGAAAGCTTAGTACCAGACCTGAGGGGGGGTTGTATAAGTTTCTTTCCGAGTTGGCCTCTGCGTTCTCTGCGCAGAGGCTTTTTTTATGCAAAATCTTTTTCCTGCGTTTTTTTCTTCATTCGAATTGAAGGATTCTGTCTATGACTGCTGAATCCGGAATCCCCGCTTTTACTGTGTACATTGATTCCTGCTGCCCATTCTTGCAGGAATAAGCTTTATAAGAAATAGCATGCTGAGATATGTTCCGGTTGGGACCGTACTTATGTTCAGGTACGCCTTAAAACGGCACGTTGAAAGTTCTTTAAGGGCTCAATAACCCATGAATTAAGGCCGACAAAAATTTAACAATCTATCCCAAATTTTTTTTGACATACCATATGTGGGTGTTAGAATGCTTGCGGTGTTCTATATGTAGTATTGGCTTGATGGGCTTTGAGGAGTGGGATGCTTGTGGCTGATAAGAAGTCTTCAGTAAAAGGATCAGGTTGAAAAGCGTCAGCTAATGAATGTATCTCGAACGCAAGAAGCATTACGAGATGCGAGAGATGAAATGAAATGCCCCTTTTGTAAGGAAGACCGGGACAAGGTTATTGATTCGCGTTCGAGCGATGGCGGTAGGGTAATTAGACGTCGTCGGC
>CAZIAN010000910.1:0-1642 GCA_964537355.1 uncultured Pirellulales bacterium
TTGTGGGCGATCGTGTTGGGATCAAGGCCTCAGGAGGGGTAGCTTCCATCGAGGATGGGGTAACTCTCATGCGCTCCGGGGCAACAGTAGTTGCTATGCGCCGATATCTTGTCGATCAACTCAGAGAGCTTGAATCGACTGGTTAACAACACCGCTCATAATGACAAAAATATGGAATTTTCATGGAAGACAACACCCAAGCCACAAAAGAGAAAAAAATAAAACATTCATAATATGCAGCCGTTATCTTAGAATGTTGGACCGATTCTATTGACTGAAAACTCTCTGCAATTATTGACCTCGGCGGCAGTTTGTCTTCCGTGGCACACGTCGATTATAAACTCGAACATCTCATCCGCTATTGCATCGACCGGAGTGCCTCCGATGATCTTGCCGGCATCGATATCGATAAAGTTGCTCATGCGCTGATACATTTTCGTATTGGAAGAGATTTTTATTACCGGCGATACCGGATTGCCGACCGGCGTTCCCGTGCCGGTGGTGAACAATATAAGATTTGCACCGCCGGCGGCCATTCCAGTGACTGACTCGGGGTCGTTTCCGGGCGTATCCATAACAACAAGTCCCTTACACATTGGGCGCCGGCCGTACTCGACGAATTCATTGATGTTGGAATGGCCGCTTTTGATAATACACCCCAGCGATTTTTCCTCAATGGTACTGAGCCCGGCTTTGATGTTGCCTGGCGCCGGATTACAGCCTCGCGGGTCACCACCGGCATCTTTTATCATTTGAACATAGTCCTTAATTCGGGCAAGAATTCTCTGCTTTACAGCCTCATCCGGAATTCTGGATTCCAGGCTCGATTCTGCCCCGATCATCTCAGGTATTTCCGAGAGAATCACAGTAGCACCAAGCTCCACAAGCTTGTCAGTTACTAAACCGACAGCGGGATTGGCTGTAATGCCGGAAAAAGGATCCGAACCGCCACACTCAAGACCTACTGTCAGAGAGCTGATGTCAAAGTCGCTTCGCCGCTGCTTCGAGATAAATTCTTTTATCTGCCGAAGATAATCGCGAGCAATATCCATAATTTTCCGTACTTCGCCGATTTCCTGAATCACAATTGTTTTGACGAGTTTTCCGGCGTTATCGATTTTCGAGGCAATTTTTTCTGCAGTCACACTCTCACAACCAAGCCCTACCAGCAGCACTCCTCCGACATTCGGATTGTTACAGGTGCCGCTGAGGGTCCTGAGCACTTGCTCGGTGTCGGCGCCCATGCGTGTGCAGCCGTGTTGATGTGTAATCGGGATAATATCGGTATCGGTTTTTGCTATTTGCTCAACGACGAAATTTGCGCAGGAAACACTGGACATTACGATAATGTGGTTACGTATGCCAAAAAGATCGTCACTTCGCCGGTATCCTTTGATGTTGATTGTGGACATACGTTCATTTCCCCAAAGAGCTATACTGAGCTGATTAAATTGTGTATATGAACACAATTGCCTTTTTTGATATCTACCCCGGCAAGACCTATCACGAATCCATATTTATATATCGGCTCATCCGTGCTGATGTCCGAAAGTGCTATCTTAAAACCCGCCCTGATATTTTCAGATACGGTGACGGTAGTTGGGCTTTCGCCGGAGCTGAATATATAATCTCCCGCCGGCAA
>CAZIAN010000911.1:0-1636 GCA_964537355.1 uncultured Pirellulales bacterium
TTTTACAGCTCTAAGGCGTGCTCCTCCTGGCCCCCTTTTCGGCGCTTTTTGCCAGATACTGGAGGATCCCACGAAAAGGACCGGATTTGCCGGCGGTGGACTGGCAAGATCGGCCTGCTCGAAGGCGCGAATCTCGGATTCAAAACCTTGAGCCAGTAATACAGTAGATAAGAAACCTAAGACACATAGTGCCAACAACAAATGGATTCTGCTTTTAAACATGTTTGTTTGCTCATCCTCCAACATATAAGTGGGAAAAATCAACAATATGCGATATCAATCCACATAAGAAAACATATCAAATATTATAGCACAGATTCCTTTGTTTCTAATAGGTCATTCACAACGAAAGAGAAAATATTTTACGAGCAGCAAAGATCGAGATATTGTTGCTATATTGAATCGTAAACCGCTTTTCTGTTTTCTTCAGGTAACTTCACTTCGTTAAAAAAGGTCATCCCCAGGAAACGATCATTTTTCTTAAAATATTCCTTGCCCCATTTAATAATGTTCTTAATGTATTCTGGTCCTTTGGGTGGAAGTTCATAATGTCGCGGCATATCACGCCGGATCGTTGTGTGTAAATAAAATTTCAGCGGAGCCAGATGATCAATCACTCTCTCAATCATTTCTGGTTCTTTATCCCGATTCCTTCCTTCGCAATACGGCATAACGAAATCGAAGCCAACCTGCGCCAATGTCTCGGTGCGATGGCCCCGGTCATTCTGAAATCCGACAATATTACCGTCAGTCACCGGCACACCGGTATAAAAACCATATTCGAATTTCGGATTAATGCTTTTGACAAGCTTTTTCAGGTCGATAAGAGTATCCCGAATACGTATACTTTTCCATTTTAACAATTCTCCCGTCTCAATTTCATGTCTGTCCTTGCCGGTGTCTTGTAACAGCTTTGAACGGGAACTTTGGCAATAACATGATTCTCCGGTATATGATGGATGTTCCAGAACAATACCATCAAGGTTTGTATACCGTTCGAGGACATCTTGAATTTTATCATGCATGTATTGATGCGCCAGTTCGCTGTCGCAGCAGATATGCATGGCTTCGATTGCATTTCTTTCATAATCATCTGTGTCTGGTGCGGTTTTATGAGTGTAGTCTCCATTTTGCTTAGTCAGGAATTCAATTCCAGGATAGCCTTCTTTAACTCCAATCATTCCAAGATATTTAATTTCGATTAAAAGCTTGATGTTTGTTTCATGTGCTTTCTCAATTATCCTTGAAAAAAATTCCGTTTCCTCATGAGCATTCAGTGCGTTCTTATCCAATTGTAACTTCAGCTTTGGATTTTTTGCCGGCCATGCTAATCCATGATTTTCAGGCGAAAAATAGCCGTGACTTGCCATCATGACAATTAAATGGGTCATGCCGTGTTTTTTCATCTCATCCAGTAATCCGCTGAAATAATCATAGCCCAGTTTCCTATCCTCGGCCTGATATGTCAGACAGGTTGTCCATCCGAAAATCATGTTTCGCTCTTTTTCCTGATTTTTCCCGGATGGAGAGCACGAGAGCAAATTAAAGGAACCTGCCGAACAAACCAAACCAGATCCCATTAATTTTAAAAATTGTCTTCGTTTTGTTTTCATCAGCTAATGTTCTCCCTTAGAAC
>CAZIAN010000912.1:0-1635 GCA_964537355.1 uncultured Pirellulales bacterium
CAAATGCCGTCGATAATCGAACCAACTACTGGGATGCCAAGGAACAGCATCAATATTGGGCCGCCACCCGCGTCATAGAAAGACGTTGTCTTTTTCGCGTTTTTATTCATTGTCTCGTCCATTCGAGTCGATTTCCTATTATTAACCCGGCAACTAAAGATAGATTAATTAGAGTGGAAATGTTAGACTGAAGTATGGAGAGAATTGATGCCAGAAAGCACAAACCGGAGATTCAGCAACAACTGAGAAATCAGGCGGTTCATCTTCGCAAAAAGGGCTGGAAATATGGCCCGATCTCGGAGGCTGTCGGAGTAAATGTTAATACAGTAGCCAAATGGTGTAGAGCTTACACAAAGGGTGGAGAAAAGGCTATTCGGATTCAGAAAAGAGGCCGTAAGGACGGAATGAAGCGGACATTGAGATCAGACCAAGAAGCCCAAATAAGGCAAGTGATTCGAGACAGGTGTCCGGAACAGCTCAAGCTTCCTTTCGCACTTTGGACTCGACGAGCAGTTCAGCAACTCGTTAAACGGTTGTTTTCAATTGATATGCCGATTCGTACAGTGGGGGAATACTTGAAACGATGGGGTTATACCCCGCAAAAACCTTTGCGCCGGGCTTACGAACAGAATCCGAAAGCGGTTCAAAAGTGGCTGGATGAAGAATATCCGGCCATTGAAGCGAAAGCGAAAAAGGAAAAGGCGGAGATTCATTGGGGAGATGAAACCGGACTTCGTAATGATAGCCAACATGGTCGTAGTTATGCTCCGCGAGGCCAAACCCCCGCAGTTCTTCTTTCGGCTAAACGAGAACACATCAGCTTGATTTCTACTGTGACCAATCAAGGCAAGGTTAGATTCATGGTCTATGAGAATGCCTTGAATGCCTCTACTCTGATCAAATTCCTGAAACGATTGATAAAAGATACTGGTAGAAAAGTCTTCCTGATTCTGGATAATCTTCGGGTCCACCATAGCAAAGCGGTCAAGGAATGGCTGGAAAACCACACGGAACAAATAGAATTGTTTTTCTTACCGTCGTATTCACCAGAGCTTAATCCCGATGAATATTTGAACTGTGATCTCAAAGCCGGGGTTCACTCGGGTATACCGGCCAGAACATCCTTACAACTGAAACAGAAAGCAATATCGCATTTACGTATGCTCCAAAAACGCTCTGGAAGGGTCAGCAAATACTTTCAACATCCAAAAATCGCCTATGCTGCGTAATGTGGCTGTTTAATTGCCGGGTTAATAATGTCATAACTGTTGATAAAACGAGCAGCGCATATCCCGCCAAGCGGCCTACTGGCCATCGCCTGACAACTCCCGTCACTATCAAGCCAAGACCGTAGAACGCCCACAGTGTTACCAGTGACAGATTCTTGAGAGCTTGTGAGTGATCGACGAAGGTTATTATCTCCGCGCTGCACACCCATATTGTAAGGAAATTAGCAGCAATTACAAATCCCGTTATTGCTGTTCGTTCCCATTCGGTTATTTGTGAAGTGTATTTTCTCAGCAGACAGGCTATCAAATAGAATGCTGCAATGCTGACTGCAAAGGCACCAAAACTGTAATTGAGAACTGGTATAGAGTTTTCGCTATTAATCACGGCATGATGATGATTCATGAG
>CAZIAN010000913.1:0-1633 GCA_964537355.1 uncultured Pirellulales bacterium
AGTTATCGGCTTACTTGTCTTTTTTGGCAAAAGGCTCGAACACAAGCAGATAATGGCTGCTATTGAAAAAGGTACTCCGCTCTCGGAGCTTAAACCCCTTAAGTCCGAACCGGTCGGCCCGGTCTGGATAAAGTATCTCACAAGTGGAATTGCAGTCTTTTTCATCGGATTGGCATTTATATCAACAGGTCACGGAATATTGGGCATTGGAAATGCGGGGCCGGGGGCCTTTGTGGCTTTTATTCTCTGCGGTGTAGGCCTTGCCTGGCTGATTCGCGGTCTGTTATATCGAAAATACGAAATACAAAACCGGCTTTCCGCCAACGGTAACACTGCCGAATATAAAAATCCCGTCAGAACCTCTTCTCCTGAAATCTCGCAGCCCGGTGAATAATCTGGACTGACGGTCTGAGAGGCTGTAAAATAAAAAACAAAGATTTGGCTTGTATCATAATGTACAAGCCATATTTTTTTGGGAGGCCTTAAAAATGAAACGTATAATGATATTGCTGATTTCCATTTTTGCCTTTTGTATAACTGTCTATGGAAACGAAGAATCCGGTCCTGTTTTAGTGCCGCAAATTTCCGGCCAGTGGTGGCAGGTGGCCGGCAGTCCGATGGAGCATAAATATGCCACAGAAAAGCAGCAGCCCGTCGATTTTGCTGTTTGGCAGGCGGCTGACGGTACCTGGCAGCTATGGTCCTGCATTCGCAATACTACCGCGGGCGGCAGGGGAGGTAACACAAGATTCTTCTACCGCTGGGAAGGAAAGAACCTGACGGACACCAACTGGAAACCGTTAGGCATCGCTATGGAAGCCGACCCTTCTTTCGGTGAAGCGCCCGGCGGGCTGCAGGCGCCGCACGTAGTCAAAATCGGCAAGACCTATCATATGTTTTACGGCGACTGGATGAATATCTGTCAGGCCACCAGTAAAGACGGCAAAACATTCAAGCGGCTGATTCGTGACAACGGCAAAACAGGAATGTTCAACGAAGGCGACGGAGAGCTTGCTCGAGACCCGATGATACTTAAAGTTGGCGAGAGCTACCATTGTTATTACACGGCACACTCGATGCGCTCACCTGCTAAAAATCATCGCGGCGTGAACTACTGCCGTATCTCTACCGACCTGCAAAACTGGAGTCCATCGAAGGTTGTCGCCGAAGGAAGCGCCTATGCCAAAGGTCCGTACTGTGCCGAGTGTCCCCACGTTGTATATCTTCCCGAATCTAAGCATTACTACCTTTTCAATACGCAAAGGTATGGCCGGCGCTCGCATGTCACTGTCTTTCGCTCCCCCGACCCGCTTAGTTTCGGCATAAACGACAATAGCCTTGAAGTCGCGACCCTGCCTGTGGCGGCGCCGGAAATAATCCTGCACAAAGGACAATACTATATCGCCTCATTGATGCCGAGTTTGAAAGGCATTCAGATTGCCCGATTGAAATGGGTACCTAAATCCGACTGAACAACGGCTGCTTGCTTCGAGTTATTTGGTATTGCGCTTATCGAGTATCTCTCAATGTGAGCTTCAAAGCCCAGTCGGTTTTGGATTTTGTCGATTTGTCCGGGAAATTCGGCAGGTTAATTCTTCCCGCCGAATCAGCAGTCTGGACTCCTGCATCAATC
>CAZIAN010000914.1:0-1633 GCA_964537355.1 uncultured Pirellulales bacterium
TCCATGCCAAACGCGTTATAGAAGCAGCTCGCCGTTACACTTTTTTCACCCTGGACGTGTCTGATATTCTGAATTATGAAGCAATGAACATTCGCTCGGAAATCGCAGCCGAGGACTATCTTGCCAATCATATTTGTCAGGCGAAGCAGCGGAATGAAGTCATTGCTTATCACTGCCAGAAATGTTTGGCCGGGCATCAGTACCAGTTGGATAAAGCATCTGTCGGGCGGCTGGTAGGCAAGTATTGGTCCGCTCTAAACGCAGTAGAGGAGCTATCCAACCATATCAGGGCGGCACGAAATGAGACCCCTTTTGACCTCGAACTTAGCATTGATGAGACGCCCTCGGGTGTAGATGCATTTATCTGCCTGACAACAGAGAGCGAGCTGATGTTTTTGATACTTGAGCTGCGAAGGCGGGGGATACCCGTGACACATATCGCACCGAATTTTGGAGTAGAAAAGGGTTCGGACTACAGAGGGCGGGACGGCCTGGGGGCTTTGGAGAAGCGCATTCGGGGGCTTTACAAAATCGCTTGTGAGTTTGGGTATATGCTGGATTGTCATTCTGGTGATGATCTCAAACCGGCGACCAGGCGGGCCATCGGCCGAGCAGCGAAAGGTAATATACATTTTAAGGTATCTCCTTTTCTGCAGGTGATATTTGCTGAGACGATGAAGGATTTAGAGCCCGAGAGGTTCCTTTTTTGGTGGGATGACACACTGGACTATGCTAGCCGAGAAGCGGCGGCCGGTGAGGATTTTGCCGCACAATGCTTAGACCAGTATGAGGCAAGTGATAATCGGGAATGTTCACCTGAACACGCGGTTTTTCATTATTACAATTTTGCTTCGGTGGGCAAGCGTGACCAGGAAGGGCGGTTTATTCACCGTGAGAAGTTTTATGACCTGTCGGCAGATTTCTACAGCGAATATCAGAAGCGCGTTTGCAGTTACCTGTGTGAAGTGGCGGCGGATGTCTTTAATAGCACATGAGCAAGGACCTTAAGAAATAAAGAGATGTTTTGAGTAACAGACTTGCTTTTCATATGATATGGTAAGTAAATAGGAAATGATTTTATGGAGCAGCTTTTAGGTGAAAAAACAGCAATTGTAACCGGTGCCGGCCAGGGGATCGGTAAGGCTGTGGCATTGCGCCTGGCCGAGGAAGGTGCAAACGTGGTTGTTGCGGACATCAACTTCAAGACCGCCGAACAAACCGCTGATGAAATTCTGGTGCTTAATCGCCATGCATTAGCCTGTCAGATTGATATTGCCAATGTTGCCGAGATTCAACCGATGATAGACCGTGCTGTGGCGGAATTCAGTAGAATCGATATTCTCGTGAATGCCGCAGGTGTGGCACAAACGGGGTTATTTTTGGAGCTGACCGAGCAGCAATGGGACCGCGTTGTCGATACCAACCTGAAAGGTACGACCTTCATTATTCAGGCAGTCGGCCGCCAGATGATAGGGCAAGTTCCGGAGCAAGTTAAGGCAACGGGGCACGCAAGTCGCAGCTATGGGAAGATTATAAACTTTTCCTCAATCTCCGGCCGGCACGGTAGAGCCGAGCAAATTCCGTACGCAGCGAGTAAGGCCGCCATTATCAGTATCACGCAATCTGCCGCTAT
>CAZIAN010000915.1:0-1620 GCA_964537355.1 uncultured Pirellulales bacterium
GTAGAAAACCACTATGCCTCCGATATCTCTCTTGTCTTACATCCTTTACCAAAAGTTCCAATCCTGATTTGTTATTGGAAACCGGAAGATGGGCTCGAATCCAGCCTTAATATTTTTTTTGATTCCACGGTAGAAGAAAATCTTAACATTGAATCTATTTATTCGCTTGGGACCGGGCTTGTGAGGATGTTTGAAAAAATCGCTTTGAGGCACGGGTTTCAATGATTATGAATGGCTCTGTGAAAAAATCCTGAAGGGGGTCCCGCACCGACATTTCGTCTTCAGCATACCAAAAATCCTCCGCCGATATTTCCTCTATGACCGAAAACTACTTTCCGATCTTGCCGCCTCAGCGGGAGAAAACCTGGCCCGGTATATCATCCGAACCTCATTGTCCCAGGAGCGGATGATATTTATCCCGGAGGACTCAAAGGTTGTCTACCGGTCAAAGGACGGCAAAGAAAAAAAGCTTTTGATGTGCTTGAATGGCCCCGCCAAGCGGGATGTAAACACTTGCGGCCATGTGTTCTCATGGCTCGATCAAGATCCTGTCAGAAGCCGCCCTTTTGAAATCTGGATTTACATAGCTTTCAGTCATCAGCTTGTCATACACAACATATGCTGTTTCGATTATGGTTGACATACAATCATCTTTTTCTTATTCTTATCCATTAAAAAGGCAATTTCTCATCAACTCACCTCACCGAGGCATGTCTGTTATCGCCCTTGTCTCGAATGCAGAATATGAAAGTTAGACCTGGCAATCTAATAATTGCGAAACGATCAAAGATTCCAAGAACAGAACGAAGACAGACGCACTATACAGGAGGCGCAAATCATGTTTTTTGAGCTTCGCGAATATCGAATCAGGGACGGAAAGCGAGAGCGGTGGGTCAAGTTGATGGAGGAGAAAATCATTCCGTTTCAGATGTCCAAAGGCATGGTAGCCATTGGCAGTTTTGTGGCCGTGGATGAACCCGATCTTTATGTCTGGATTCGCCGCTTCGAAAATGAGGAGGAGGCTGAAAGGCTTTACAAAGAAGTCTATGAAAGCGATTACTGGAGAACCGAGATCAAGCCCGAAGCAGAAGAGATGCTCGATCGGGACAGAATGCGGATTACGCGGCTGACGGCGACGGATAAATCTGTAATTCGGTGAGAATGAAAAATTCGATGTCTCCTCTTGACATTGGAGAATCAGAGGAATAACCGTAAACTTTACCCTATACGGATTTTCTACACATTTAAAAAGAAAGGGACCTGAAATCATGATGATTAAAATCAACGGCCTCGCAATGAATTACGAACTGTCGAAAGAAAAAGACGCTCCGGTGGTGGTGCTGAGCCATTCTCTGGCATGCAGCATGGTGATGTGGCAACCCCAGCTTGAAGTTTTAGAATCCCATTTCAGGGTCTTGCGTTACGACATGCGCGGACACGGGAAAAGTGAGGGGACCGAGGGCGCATATACCCTCGAGCAGTTGGCGGCGGACGTGATTGGTTTGATGGACGGTTTAGAGCTGGATAGGGTGCACTTTGTCGGGTTGTCCATAGGCGGAATGATCGGCCAATGCCTGGCTTTGAATTATACCGATCGACTGCGAACGCTTGCCTTGTGCG
>CAZIAN010000916.1:0-1619 GCA_964537355.1 uncultured Pirellulales bacterium
AATCTCTTTGATTCCGGCCTACATGACGACATTATCAGAAAGCTTACTGCGATGATTCATAAATGGCAGGAAACTGTAGGTGACAAAGTTAAGGTATAAAGAACCTGTCGGCAATTAATTCTCTTGTCCCATGGGCCGCAAAGATGATAATTCAGGCATAAGTGTATGTGTGAGAATATTATGAGTTTATTGAAATATTTTACCATATTGGTTTTAACAGGACTGTTTATACAAAGCCCATTAAAAGCTCATGAGGACTCCGCCGAAGCACAAGCGATGCGAGAGATGGTCGAGACTGACTGGGCTGCTCAAGAGCACAGGAGAAACCGGACGCCAGATGAGCCGGGCGCTGTGCGTGATGCATATAGACGTGCTGAACAGCTTCTCGACGACCTTCTCAAAATGCCCGAAGGGCTGGACATCGCTTCGGAGGCAACTGCCCTTGAGCATCTGCACAGTCAGGTAGATTCGGTGGATTCATTAGATAAACAGGCGCGACTCGCATTGTATCGCCGGGTCCGTTCTGTTGCGCGTAATATGGCGCTGAAAAATCCCCTTATCGCTTCAAAGCCCATCGTTTTTATGAAGCGCCGCCGTTTTATCTGCCAGATGCTGCACGAGTATCTTGGTTACTACTATGACTACGAAGATATCTCTGGCGGGGGAATCTATATGCTGGAGCAACCCGGCTATTCGTTTGCGTATCAAGATCTGACAAAAAATCGATTGGGCCGAGGCAATTATACAACGCTGGCTATGTCTTATGATGCCAAGACGATTTATTTTGCCTTTGCAGAGCGGGCTGCAGAGAAACCTGATTACTATTCTACGCAGCGCAAATGTTTCCATATCTATGCGATGAATCTCGACGGCAGTAACGTCAGGCAGATTACCCAGGGGCCAGATGACGACTTTGATCCCTGTCCCCTGCCGGATGGCGGGCTGGCGTTCATGTCGTCGGCACGTGGAGGCTTTACCCGGTGCAACAATCCCTGGGAACCCTTGCCGGCTCATACCCTGCACCGGCTCGACCCGACCTTGAAACATCGGCGTATGCTGTCGTTCCATGAGACCAGTGAGTGGCATCCCTCGGTGCTGCATGATGGGCGCATTGTTTACATCCGCTGGGACTACGTGGATCGCTCGGCTGCAAACTTTCACGGGCTATGGGTCACCAATCCGGATGGTTCGGCTCCTAAAGCTCTGTTTGGCAATTACACTATGCGCATCAACGCTTGTTATCAACCCAAGGCAATTCCAAATTCGCACAAGCTCGTTTTTCTGGCCGGTGCCCACCATGCCGATGTGGGTGGCTCACTCGTTGTGCTCGACCCGCATCGTATTTCTTTAGACCCGAACACGGGTCAGGATTGCTTTGATGCAATCGAGGAGTTGACTCCGGAGGTATGTTTCCCCGAGGCTGCTGGTTGGCCTGCCAGTTATTTCCACAGTCCCTGGCCGTTATCGGAGAATTACTTCCTGGTGTCGTTCAGCTTTGATCCTTTACCGGGTATGGGACCAAATGTGAAGCGTGATACCGAGACGGGGCTTTATTATTTCGACCGGTTCGGGAATATGGAACTGCTGTACCGGGAAAAAGGCATTTCGTCCATGTATCC
>CAZIAN010000917.1:0-1613 GCA_964537355.1 uncultured Pirellulales bacterium
TGCTTCCGCTGAACGTACACTGGAAAAGGGGGAGATTTTGGAAATCTTCGATAAATTGACGGATCAACCTAACAAAACATGGATATCTGCAGGAACGATAGAAGCGGTGCACGATGAGTATCGGGCGGCAAAAACTACAAATCAGGCTGAAATTGACAATCAGATAAATCAGGAGATCGAAGAATATCGCAATAGTTCGGCCAAAATGGAATTAACGAAAGAACTTCAGCAGATGAAACTGGAGGCCATACCGTTTAATGTTCGTTATAGATTATCTAACGAATATTCAATGAATTCACGTGTCGTCGTCAAGTATGACGGAGAGAGATTTTACTGGGACATTATTGTAAATTCACGTTCGGATTCAGTAATTCCAGGTAAAGATTTGGAAGGTAATTATATGACCGAGCAATTTAACCTGAGCTGGAACAATGAACGTACGTTTACCTGGGACGGCCAAAAATACACGATTTATTCGGTGTCCACCAATCAGGCTATCGAAGATATTACCAATAGTTTTCCTCACACTGTTAATGGTCCGCTGACTGCTGGTGTTATTCCCTGGGGATATGGCAGTTTTTCATACGAAAAGTTATCAGAGGCCGAAGCCTCCGCGGTTGAAGTTAATATTGATAATCGGAAGGAGATTCATCTGACAATCAATAGCAAAGATGGTACGGAAATGTTGTTTGTTCTGGACAAGGATAAAAATTATGCAGTGCTTTCCTGTTTATTCACAGGTCAGGATTACATTGTTGCCCGACAATATGGTGATTTCAAACTGGTCTCAGGTAATTGGGTTCCTATGACTATTCTGGTGGAAAAGTATGATGATTTGGCGGGCAAGCCTTTAGCCAGTGACTTTTGGAAGTTTACCAGTATAAGCGGCGAAACACCGGCCACCGGCAGCTTTAGCGTGGATTTCAATTCGAATACGATAGTATCACTTCATTCCCCTGTTACCGATTCACCTTTGATATACCATTATAGCAAAGATGTTGATGTTAAGCAGCTTTTGGCCGGGAGCATGACTTTTTTAGCATCAGATAGTGCGGTATCGCAGAACTGTGCAACATCGGCTTTGGGATATGCCGCCGGGCGATTGGAAAAAAATGTTGTGAATAAACAACTTTCTGAGTTGGTAGTCGGACCGGATAAAAAAACAAGCTTATATGAAATGAAGCAATTCGCACAAAACCTCGGACTGCATTGCAGGGTTGTTAAGGCCGATGTTGAATCACTTAAGAACCTGGCCGGGGCCATGGCTATCCTGCATATGCCCGAGAAGAGTCATTTCGTTTTGCTTGACCACATTGACAAACAATATGTCTGGCTTTTGGATTTTACGAGCAGGGAATTTTTTTATCGAATTAGTATCGACCATTTTAACAAAGAATGGAACAATGTAACAGCTCTTTTGATAGCTAAACAGCCGATAAAAACGCAGGACAATTTCAAAGAAATTGCCGATGCACAACTTCATCGGTTCATCGGAGGCAGCGGCTATCAATGTACTAAACTTATTCAGAATTATGGTGTTATCAATTGTTATCAAATTGGTGGAATGTGTTTAGGTTATTATGAATATTACTACAAAAGATACGGTTGTGAAG
>CAZIAN010000918.1:0-1601 GCA_964537355.1 uncultured Pirellulales bacterium
GCGGCGGGGGCCATCGAGCGGGTGCGGATCGACGTCGAAAATGGAACGACCCGCTTCAAGACGGTCGGCGATGACCGGTGGAGCGACGAGCTTGCCGGGGATGAATCGCTGGCCGCGACCGGAATCTGCGGTTCCGGCATCATCGAAGTCGTTGGTGAGCTGTTCCGTAATCGGCTGATCGACTCGACTGGCCTGTTTGCCGACGATGCCGATCAGCGTCACCCCGGAGTCCGGCAGGCCGGGCGAACCAAAGAGCTCGTGCTGGCAAGTGGCCGCCAGACGGCGGCAGGATCGGAGATCGTTGTCACGCAGAACGACATCCGGCAGATTCAACTTGCAAAGGGCGCGCTTTACGCCGGAGTCAGGTTGCTGATGGATCACCTGGGCGTGGATCACGTCGACCGGGTCAAGCTGGCCGGGGCGTTTGGCAGCTATATCGATCCCTTCTACGCGATGCTGATTGGGCTGATCCCCGACTGCGATCTCGATCAGGTCGAGGCGGTTGGCAACGCTGCCGGTGATGGTGCTCGAATCGCCCTGTTGAACACGGAGCAGCGCGAGATCGCGCGGCGGGAAAGCCGCCGTGTTGAGTACATCGAAACCGCCGTCGAGCCGGATTTTCAGACGTATTTCGTCGAGGCGATGGACCTTCCCCACCTGTCCGATCCCTTTCCTCATCTTGCCGCCGATCTCCCGCCCAGGGAATCGAGAAGCCGCCGGTCAGCCGGGCGACGCCGGCGTGCCTGATTTTGCTGTAATTAAAAAGGGTAAACCCCCGGCTATGCCGGGGAGACACGCAAAGTTTGACAATTCCGGAAAGATGTAGAACCTCAAAGACGTGAACCGCTCAAAGGTGAACGTCAAGGAGGTTCTACATGAATAGTCTAGCGCATACAAAATGGGAATGTAAATATCATGTGGTGTGGATACCGAAGTACCGGCGGAAAAGGTTGTTCGGAGAAGTAAGGAAAGAGTTGGGGCCAGTGTTGCGAGAACTGGCAAAGCAGAAACAATGCGAGGTTATCGAAGGCAAAATGATGGTTGACCATGTGCATATGTTGATCGCCATTCCGCCGAAGTATGCGGTTGCGCAGGTAATCGGGTATCTGAAAGGGAAGAGCGCGATCTATATTGCGCGAACGTATGGAGGGCGGCAGAAGAACTTTACAGGAGAGCATTTCTGGGCACGAGGGTACTATGTCTCGACGGTGGGGATAGACGAAGAAGTGATCCGGCGCTACATCCAACGACAAGAGGATGAAGATCGGCGGTTTGACCAACTGCGTCTGATTGAATAAGCCTACCCAACAGAGACAAGAGGGACTCTACTAACCGCTTTGAGCGGTTCACACTTAAGCCACCACCCCTGGTGGTGGTCGTTAACTCTCATAGTTATTGCGCCGGTATTCGCACAATTTCTCCGCCGAAACTGCACTGGGCGCACAGTTTTTGCCCCAAAGGAACAACCATGACAGAGAATAAGGAATACATCTTCGACCCACCCTACCGCTTCGACCAGATTGTGGTGGTAGGGCTGGGCGGAACCGGGTCCCAGGTCGCGCGCTGCATTGCCCGGCTGCTGTATCATCGCCAGCAGAAAG
>CAZIAN010000919.1:0-1589 GCA_964537355.1 uncultured Pirellulales bacterium
AAAACGGCTGGTCGCAATCACGTTTCTTCATATATACTAAAAAAGGCCGATTGAATATGAAGTCTCTGCCACTAGCAAAAGTGGCATTAATTGCTTCGCTTTCAAGCATTGCACCGTAACGGTCAAGTTTGAACTTTATAGCCTGCCTTGCCTCGATTATGGGCATAGGAGGATTGGCATTTGCAACGGTTTTTCCGACAAGCTCATCGAAACGGTGGTCAATCTCCCAGAACATTTCGGGCACTCTAAGAACATCATAATCAAATAGAAAACGCATTCGCTCATAATTGTCTGTTTGTTTGAAATCAGCAATCTGATTGGATATGTAGTCAAGTGTTTGAGCCAGCGAATCTTTTGGTTCCACTATGGCGGCAACCACCTGATATGGTTTGCTGTGCCTGCACAAATCTACAGCAAATTCCTTCATTTCGTAGTGATCATCTTCCTGGACATATAGAACCTCCGCCTGCTGGCGTAAGCGTTTGTATTGGGAACTATATCCCCAAACTCCAAATGCTTCTACATTGGTTTCGACGCCGTTCGAATCGGAGAAGATAAATTCTTTTTTAACCTGGCGATACGGATATTTGAAGGGCACATTGGCGATTAGATAGGAATATGCGAGAATACCTTCTGGAACATCAGCAATATCATTGAAGTCCGGAACGGAATGTTTTGGAAACTTGGCCTTCATGTCTTTTTGGATTTTGCCGATTATTCCCTGATTTATCCTTCCGGCCGCGGCATAGACCGAGTCGGATTCAAGGTCGCCGGCAGTTTGTTTTGCGGAATTTAATCTGGCAGCTAATTCCTCAACTCCAACAACTTCAACGGGCGCGCCGATAACATCCTCTTTCATCCGGTTCCATGCCAACTGGAATGATGAGCACCAGATGACATTTTTATTCTTTGGACAGGGACTATCGAGTGTCGGAACGATTGACGTCTGTGTAAGAGAGCTGGATTTACCTGAAAAAGACTTAGTTATTTTTGAATATTCGACGCGCTGAATGAGATAATAGCCTAAACTTGTTGATAAGAAAACAGCTACTACAGCAACAAGGCCGACAATAATTCCAAATATTGCACCAATACGCAGTCGGATACTGAAAGAAGTTTTCGTGAAAAGCTTATAGGATATGCAATTCATAACCAAAGCCATTAGTGCCATTACGATAAGCCAGATACCTTCCAAGTCTGTTAAATTTGTATTCTTCAATGATTTAAGGAAGATTCCCAATACTACTGGAACAAGAGAAACTACAGCAAATAACAGCCCGGTTATAAGGAATCTGTAGGCTATTTTAAGGATCAGATCTTCGCTTTTCGAACCATTGTCAGGATTTGTAACAGGCCGCCAATTGGAGAGTATATCCTTAATAGCAATTACACCAAGCAAGGGAGCAAGAAAATACATCAACGCATACGATAACAAGATACCCAAAGCACATACGTCTTCAAAGCTGTGAAAAGGAGGCTGTACGAAACGATCCAGTAAAAGACTGAGAAAGAATAAGCTGATACCGGCCAGTAAGCATATAGACGTGGCAATACATAATTTGCCGGCATAAATTTTCGGCTGAGGATTT
>CAZIAN010000920.1:0-1582 GCA_964537355.1 uncultured Pirellulales bacterium
AGGAAACAAAAGCTACTCCGAAGCAAGTCAAATGCGAGGTGTGGATGTCTCTAATTCACGGCTCGATGGGATTAATCTATTTTGTCCATGAATGGCAGCCTCAATTCAATGAATCGGCGCTTCTTAGCGACGAGGAAATGCTTTCGGCGGTTACTGAGATAAATAAACAGATTAATGCCCTTGCGCCGGTATTAAACAGTCCGACTATCAATGATGATGTGAGTGTGTCATCTGACAATAAAAATGTTCCTGTGGCGGTTATGTCAAAGAAGTATAAAGGCGCGAAGTATCTTTTTGCTGTGGGTATGTGGGACGGTAAGACGAATGCGAGTTTCACTGTACCGGCTTTGAAAGGCAAGAGGACCATAGAAGTGCTCGGTGAGAATCGAATAATCGTATCCAATGATGGTGTTTTCAGCGACATTTTCGAGGCGTGGGACGTTCATCTTTACCGAGTAGAGGACAAAAACGCAAATTGATTTTGTAGTATGCTAAGCCCTATAGTTTTAGAAAGGTTACATTATGAAAAGAACCGTGGTGGTCTGGTAGTACAGTGAATAAAACACGAGAATTACCTGTTAAACCACCTCAGGATTTTCTGCAGCCCCCTCTAAAAGGGGTTTATTCCTCTACAATGGCCAAACTCAAGCCGAAGGGTATCTGGGGGGTAGGATCAAGACAAGGTCGGCGATTCTACGAGCGTAAAACAGCTATGAAGGCTGCTCTATAAAAAACTGGTTCATCCGGTTAATGCGTAGGTGAACCTGGTAGATCAGATCCTTTGAGTGGCTTGGAGAGAAAAATCGTTTGGTCAGAGGCTACCAAAAGTCTTGCATATCAATTTGCTCAACGCGCTCAGCGAGTTGGCCTTCAACAATCTTTCCACCAGCAATATTATATATAGCTATCTCGGTGTAATTTTCGATAAGTAAATTATCCACATCCCAAAATTCCCATTCGAGACGAACAACCACCTTGTCATCCTCTGCGATGATGTCCTCGAATTTTACTGGCGAATAACGAATGTCACGGCCTTCAAGTCCGTGGCCTCTGGAATAATGTGGAATTGGTTTCTCATACCCTCCGGTAGTGGGGCCGTATTGTAAGTAATTTGGGTCATAAAATTCTGGCAGGGTGTGGTCGTTCGGGTCATTGTCGAAGGCAAGAATCGCCTGCCTTACAATGAGCTTGTTCTGTTCTTCTTGCGTCAAATCCGATGATGAACCAAGAGCCAGGGCTAAACCGAAGCCTACAGAAAACAAACATATTGTATATATTACTCTTTTCATTTTGTTCCTGCTTTTCACTTTTTTATCCCGTTTTCTTATAAGACCTATCCTCAATATATCGGTTGTTTAGTTGCTGAGATTAACATGTTTAGCGGCCAAATGCTATTGAAAATTGAGCTGATTCCTGTACGCCTTTTTCTCACCATCACAGCACCCAAGCCGAGAAGTGATTACAGCATTTTGCGTCTTTTGAGCAGTTTCTGCATTTTCCATAAATATAACCGTGCGTTATATTGCTCTTCCTAAACTAATCGATGATAAACAAACGCTATCCGTCTTTCCATTAACTTACT
>CAZIAN010000921.1:0-1574 GCA_964537355.1 uncultured Pirellulales bacterium
TTATATGTAATTGTATTTCCCTTTATGATTCTGGCGTTTTACAGTCCCTTTTTCCTTGAACGTTTTTATGCTTGTTTGCGTCTCAAATCGATGCCAACAATGGCTGCGCAATCTAATACCACCCAACCTAATGAGCAATAAAGACCGCATTAGATAAGGTCCAAAGACGGTTTGCATTTTTGATCAGTGACTATGCAGATTCTTTAACAGTGCCGGATATTTTGAACCGTGCGGCATATGGCAATAGCTGCAGCCATCTTTAGTCCGCGAAAGGGCTGAGCCTAAGAATTCTAATTTATCGAAGCCGGACCCCATCGGCTTCGCAGGAAAAGACAGACCTTCAGGTGGCTCACCATCGTGACAGGTTAGACAGAACTCCGTACGTGTACCCGTCCATGGCTCGGTCCCGCCGGTATCCGGATCGATCAGACTTACGACACCGTTGCGATGCTTACTGTTGTCGTGGCACATCAGGCAGTGCTTGTCCGTAATCTCGCCGGGAATGTGCTTCGAAACCAATTCAAATTCCCCACCGGAGCCCATGATTTGTCTGCGGCCATATACACCTTCCCGAGGATGGCAATTGGCACACACCTCTTGCTTCTGACCAAAGTCATCAGTACCAACTTTCCCCACATGGCAGTATTCACAGTTTTCACCCTGCTTGTGGTGATAATCCGAATCACCATGACAATCAATACAGCCCTCCTTGTGCGGCAGCTCTAAATCAACTGCAAACGGACCCGAGCTGACTTTACCTTTCCAAACCTCTCGCGTGGGAGCCGGCTCGATTTGAGCCAGAGTATCGTCATTGACTTCATTATTGTACACGGCGCTGAACCGTCCGACCGCCAATGTCACCTGGTCGTCGGGAGCAGCAATTGTACCTTCGACTTCAGCCTCAAAAGCTTTTCCGGGGGCAATCCTCTGGATCGGATTACTGCGCCTCGAACGCGACCGACGGCCACTACTGGCTTTAATGCTCAAAGCCTGTCCGCTGCTATTAACAATCTCAAGGTTTTTGACGAGATCGGCAGGCCGGTAATAAAAATTAATTGGTTTGCCGGTCGTGTTCTCAAATTGCAACTTGGCTGTAACTACGTCACCGATAACCAGTTTTTCCGGATCGATACTTAGCCCGCAGCGTAGACCGTTAACCGTCTGCCCCCATTGCGGAGTCGGTGGCGGCGGCATTCGGCTGCCGTTGGCGATAAGTTTCTTCAGCACTCTTTCAACAGGGGAAATTCTGAAATCAAACGGGCCCGGCCCGGCGTAAAAGGCAACCTTGCCGTCAATATCAGTAACGGTAACGCGGACAGGCCAGGCCTTATAATCGTCGTTGACCTTGCCGTCCATACCGTCTATGACCATCGGTATGGTAAATTTATACTTGGCAACACACTCGCTCGCGAGAATAGTCCGCTCATCAAGGTTTTTCGGCCTGCCGACGATGCCCGTTTTGTTGCCCTGTCTCAACATTTCAGGGTGGGCTTCGCGGATATAAACAATCAAAAACTCGATATCTTTATTGTACGACGCGTACAATCTCTCCATGTCTGCTGCACGGGATGTGA
>CAZIAN010000922.1:0-1566 GCA_964537355.1 uncultured Pirellulales bacterium
CTTCATATTCTCTATGTTCGTGTCATCCTGCATAATTGCCCCGGCGTCCATTATATAACCCCCATCCCTGGCAACTTCTTTAATAACACGCATGCAGAACTCCCGCACTTCCTCGGGCGTGCCCCAGCTCAAAAGCATGTTCGGGATACCGCCGCTGATAGCGAACTTATCGTGCAGGCTGCGATGCACCTCGAAGATATCGTCCTGATCGCAGTGGTAAACGATGCTGCGGTCCGGCAGCTCACGGAAGGTCTCGAAGTGATGCTTCCATCTGCCCTCTGCGTAAAACAGCGTCTGATGGCCGTTCTTCCAGAACTCTTCTATACAGGGCTTTAGCGTTGGCCAGTAGTGGGACTCAAACTGTTTCGGATTGAAGAAAGGCACGCACCCCCGATGCATCCAGTAGCCGATGGGCACCTGATTACTCGGATCGGCGGTAGTCAACCCCACGTTTACTAAGTGGGGTATAAGCGCCTCACAGGCCTTGAGCACTTTCTTGGGCTGGGTATGCATATCATCCACCAATCCCAGGTAGCCCCGCATTTTGTCGGCGATGATGTCGAACGGTGCCTTGAATATACCCGCAATAGCCGATCCGGTTCCGCATTCGGAACGCAGCCTTGTGATTTGCGGGCCGAAGGCGTAGAAGTATTGCAGCATAGCCATACCGCTCTTGACCAGCGCCAGATTGTTCCGGGTAGTCGAGGCCTCACCAATCTTGCTTACTTCGGTGGAAACACGTGGCAGCCACGTTTCATAGAGAAAGCCGGTCGGATCATCGATCAACGCATCATATTCATCCGCCTTCATGAACGCCTCTCCTTCCGGCGGCTCGATATAGTTAAAACCGGTCGTATGAGGAATGCCTATGCCGGGAATACCGTAGTAACGTAAACCAGCGGCCTGTGCCAGACCCGTCCATACATAAACCATATTCGGAACAATCGCGTCCCAGTCGAAATCCTTCGCGCACTTAACTGCGGCCTCGAAGGCCTTATTGTAATCATGCGCAACATCCTGGCAAGTCATACCTGCGTATTTAGCCGTGAACTCGGCAACAAACGGACGAATCGGTATCATGTCCGGCTTTTCATTTCGCATCGCCGTTATATATCGCTTCATTCGCTCGGAGTATAATTGTTCCATATCTTTGGCCATATCATTCTGCTCCTTTTTGGAATTGGCTCAACTTCTCTCGGAATTCAAAAAAACGTTTCAATGTGCCCTTAACATACCTGAATCATCACAAAACGTCAAGCAGACCTCCCCAGAATATCATTCATCAAGCCCCACTGTTTGAACCTGTCCGTTACTCTTTTGAAATCGGCACTTGATTGTCCCTTTGCTCTCAAGACCATCTGCTTTCACCGTGATTTGTTCGGAAGTTGGAAGGAGTGCTGAAAATTCACCGTCGGATAATTTTGCCTTGAGCAAATAACCTCCCTCAATACGCTCAAGACTTGCTTCATCAGGCAACCTGTCTGTGATTCGATGGGTACGATATAACGTTCCGAATTCCATCTTTCTTTTTTTGTCTTCCGTCTTCGCCGTTAAATGCCACTCACG
>CAZIAN010000923.1:0-1560 GCA_964537355.1 uncultured Pirellulales bacterium
TATGGACGTTGTGGTCGAAGCCATCGGCCAAAGCCCGCCGGAAGAAATCAGCGAAATACTTCCGGGTGTGGAACTGGCAAATGGACTTATCCAGACAAAAGAAGGTACGACAGTAACTTCCCGAAAAGGAGTGTATGCCGGCGGCGACCTTGTAAGAGGGGCATCGACTGTTGTCGCTGCGGTTGCGGACGGTATGAAGGCGGCAGAAGAAATAGATGAATTTCTAAAATAAAATAAGAAAGGATCTTGAAAATGGCAGAACGACCCGCAGCAATTGTTACCGGGGCAAGTCGCGGCATCGGAAAAGGCATAGCAAAAGAATTAGCATCATTAGGTTATAATCTTGTGGTTAATCATTTTGATTTTAGTACAGACGGCAAGCCGGACGAAACGCGCGCGGCCCAGACACAAAAAGAAATCAAAGAAACCGGCGCCACGTGTGAGATTCTGCGAGGTGACATCAGCAGTGCCGAGGGCAGAAGCAGTCTTGTCGCTCTGGCCAAAAGCAAGTTCGGCAGATGCGACATGCTTGTGAATAATGCAGGCGTCGCCCCTTCGAAACGGATGGACCTGCTCGAAGCAACCGAGGAGAGCTTCGATAGAGTGATGGGACTAAATCTCAAGGGGCCCTACTTTTTGACTCAGCTTGTAGCGAACTGGATGATTGAACAGAAAAAGGCACATCCCGAGCGGGCGTTTCGGATAGTAAGCACGGGCTCAATCTCGGCATATACCAGCTCACCGGGACGCGGGGAGTATTGTGTGAGCAAGGCGGGCATTTCGATGATGACATTGCTGTATGCGGACAGATTGGCCGAGTACGGAATCGGGGTATTTGAAATCAGGCCCGGTATTATCGAAACGGACATGACAAGCGTGGTTAAGGACAAATATGACAAGCTGATAGCGGAAGGTCTTACTCCGATCAAACGATGGGGCCGGCCGGAAGACATCGCAAAGGCGGTCGGTGCCATCGCCGAAGGCAGGCTCGATTTTTCAACCGGCCAGGTAATTAACGTTGATGGCGGTTTTCATTTTAGAAGACTTTGAAAAGAAAAAAGAGAGAATACCCAAGAAAAATTATGGAAATAAATGAATATCGTGAGAGAGCCATTCAGATCATCGATAGATATTTAAGTAAGGAAATCACAGCCAAGGAAGCATCTGATTGGGCATTAAAAAAAATAATATCAGATGAGTTTGAAGGATTACCTCCAGATATTACAGAAGCTATATTGTGTATTTTCGATCTTCATGATATTGATGTCCCTAATGCTTCGTGGGTGCCAGGAACAGACACATTTATAAAATGCAAAACAGAGTTGGAAAATAATCGCTAATATAAGGAAGCATAAGAAGTCGTTGAAATAAGAACAGCATTTTCAAATTTAGTAGATGAAGAGGAAACAATGGACATTAAAGGTACAATCACGACACTATTGAAAGACGGCTTTATACTCGTCTTTAACCAGAACAAGCTTGACATCGTCAAGACGGCCGAGGCTCTTATCAAGGCGGGCATTAATAATATGGAGGTAACCTGCCGGATAAATAAACCTC
>CAZIAN010000924.1:0-1556 GCA_964537355.1 uncultured Pirellulales bacterium
CCCAAAGCTATATGTGCTTCAGGCAAGTCAGGATCAAGTTCTAGTGCTCTTCTTGCGGCCTTCTCAGCCTTGGTAAGACGCTCTTCGCTTCGGTCATCGTAGAACCAATACAAGCTGGTATGAGCATTCGAGAGTGCAGCGTAGGCCTGCGCATAGTTGGGGTCCAACTCGATTGCCCTTTCATACATTTCAATGGCTCTGGGAGTGTCTTTGCCGAGATACTCTCTGCCTCGAACGTAATAAATGTAGGCTTCAGTGTTGCTTATGTGCCCGGATGTAAGAGACTTGCGTTCCGGTTCCAGCAGGGTAATGTCCAACGCCTGGGCCACCCTCTCGGCAATGTCAGTCTGCAACTGAAAAATGTTGCTCATATCTTTATCGTAGGTATCCTGCCAGATGTATGTATCGTCAGCAGTCCTAATAAGCTGAATTCTTATCCTTACCTGGCTGTTTTGGGACGATGGACTGTTGCACTGGATCGTGCCTTCGATAAAATAATCAAGATTGAATTCCTTGGCTATTTGTGTGTTTAGTCCCATTTTCTTGAACATGATCGCGCTCTGACGTGAAATTACGGCTAAACCGTGAATACCTGCTAAGCGGGTTGTGATTTCATCGGTCATGCCATCGGCAAACCATTCTTCCTCGGTGGGACCGAGATTTTCAAAGGGCAGGACAACGAGGCGTATTTCTTTTGGAGAAAGTTGGATTTCGTTTTGTGGGATAAGTTTCAAGGCAATGCTGAATATTATGATACAAACAGCCACTCCGCCAATAATCATTGCTGCTTTTCGTGTTTTCGTTAATTTTGTTACAACTATCTGTACGGATGCAGATTTGCTCATGGTATCATTTATCTCGACGGCAGCATCTGCGATGTCACCGAGTCGCCGGTTAGGCTCCTTCTCTAAACAGCGTTTCAGCAAAGCAACGATATTTTCGGGAATATCCTTGGACATCAATTCCCAATCGGGCTGGTGTTCTATAATTCGAACCAGTGTGTCTGTAGCGGTCTTGCCATCAAATGGAAACTTGCCGGTCAGCATTTCGTACAGAATGCAGCCAAACGACCAGATATCAGTACGGCGGTCAATGTCTTTGCCCCGTGCCTGTTCCGGAGACATGTAAGCAGGAGTGCCGATTATTCGGCCGGGTTCTGAAGCGGTGATTTCAATATCTTTATCTTCACTTACAGAGGATTTAGCCAGACCAAAGTCCAGCACCTTGACACTGTCTTCCGGTGTAATCTTGATATTGCCGGGCTTGAGGTCCCGATGGATTATACCTTTTTTGTGAGCTGCTGAGACGGCCTGGGCGATTTGCCGGGCAATTGAAAGGGCCTTCTCTAATTTAAGCGGCTCGTTAGCTATAAGCTCGGCAAGTGTCCGGCCCGGTATATATTCGAGAACCAAATAATCATCACCATCATCCTGCTCAACGATGTCGTGAATCACAGCGATATTCGGATGATTCAAAGAGGCCAGAAGTTTAGCTTCGCGCTTGAAACGCAAACGGGCAGTTGAGCTTTCTGTTCGTTTAATAGGTATGCTCTTGAT
>CAZIAN010000925.1:0-1546 GCA_964537355.1 uncultured Pirellulales bacterium
GTCGTGGAGTTTTTCAGCGTTACGTCTTGAATTGCAGAAAATTATAGCCTGTTTTGGCTGGGTCTCGTCTAAGTAATTAAACAAAGATTCGCGTCGATTCTTGCTGTTAATCTGCAGGAAGTGATGCTGGAGATTCTGTGGTGCTTTCTGGTCCTCATTCAGAGAGATAGCGAGAGGGTTTTTAAGGTACTTTTGGGCCAGCTTTTCAATCTCTTTGGGCATGGTTGCCGAAAACATAAGGGTCTGGTGCTCTTGTATGAGGCAGGAGAAGATGAATTCGACGTCTGAGATGAATCCCATATTGAGCATATTATCTGCTTCGTCGAGTACAAAGGTCCTGACGCTTGACAGGCTAAGCGTACTGTTGCGGAGTAAATCAATAAGCCTTCCGGGGGTGGCGACGAGGATATCGACTCCATGATTCAGCTTTGCTTTTTGGATGTGGATGGAAAAGCCTCCATAGACGGCATAAGGCTGGATGTTGGTTCGCCTGGCGATTTCGGCAATTTCTCTGACATATTGCAATGCCAGCTCGCGAGTAGGGACAAGAATCAGAGCCTGGACAGCTTTAACGGAGGTGTCAACCATCTGTACGAGAGGAACGGCACATGCGGCGGTTTTTCCGGAGCCTGTTTCGGCACGGGCGATGATGTCTCTTCCGGCCAGAACATGAGGGAAGGTTTTTTCCTGGACGGGCGTCAGATCGATGTACTGCATGTCTCTTAGTCCGGCAAGGATTAGTGGCTTTAGGTCAAGGTCTGTAAACTTCATTTTTCTTTGTCTTTCGCGTCATCAGCAGACCCATGACAAGCAATAAGGATATGGCCGGTTGTCAAATTAGAACCGGCTCCGAGTCCACTTTCCATTTTAATATCTTTTAAGCAAAAATCATTATATCAATCCGAATACATAATAGCGAGTAAAGATAAACAAATGCACCAAATGCTCAAGCGTTAAACCTTTTTTTTCGTTCCCGTGTAAAGTTCGTACTTAAGCAGACGGCATTCGATATTGGCATTAAAAAATTCAAATCGTCTGCTGGTACGCAGTCCGACTTTTTTGGCAAGTGCCGGATTGCCCGTGAAAATATAACCTGTATAACCGGCACATTTATGTTTGAAGAAATCACCGATGCGTTTATAGGTGTTCTGCAATTTCTCAATTTCACCCAGCCGCAAACCATATTCAGGATTCATAACGATGGTCCCCGCTCCCGGTGGTATGACAGTGTCAGCAAAGTCACAAACATCAAAATCGATCAAGTGTGACACACCTGCCGTCATCGCGTTTTTACGGGCGGCCTCCACCGCGCCGGCATCAATGTCCGTAGCGATAATCCGAGCAAGTTTGAAATCCGCTTTGCCGCCGCGCGTTTTGCTCATCTTCAGTGCCTCACTACGCATCTGGCGCCATCTGGGCTCGTCAAAATACTTCACATGCATAAAACCGTAGTTGCTTCGCAGCAGGCCGGGAGGCCGCCTGCTTGCTATAAGCGCGGCTTCTATCGCCAGCGTCCCGCTTCCGCACATCGGGCAAACCAGAGGCT
>CAZIAN010000926.1:0-1546 GCA_964537355.1 uncultured Pirellulales bacterium
CGATCTGTTGAAGACATAGGCGTGCTTTGGCAGAATCGTTCATCCTCTCACCTCCCTTTCTTTAATGCTACATTGAGCACAGCTTTCTTCTTGAATTGCGATTTCTTGCATATCAATCACCTCGAGTGAACGTCAATGCATGATTCTTAACCTGCCGCGTTGTATTCGCACGGCGTTAGGCAGAGTTATGGATCACGCATAGTGAACGATAGAGGTGATTGTGAATGTGAAATCGGTATTGGAAGAAAGGGCCAAGGCGATGAGGTAGCAAAACCATGAAAATAACCCTGTAGACTTTCTTTCCACCCAATGCTTATCGTAGGTATGGGCGTTTCGAAGTTTCGAGGTCTACTTCAAATTAGCAAACCAAGACATAAATCACGTTCTTAGGCGGATTTCCATAAATAAGCGATGTAGAGCCGCTTCTGTGCTCGTGTACAGATAGAACTATTGCCTCTTGTACTTGCCCATCAATTGACCTTCAGCGAGGATATGGCCTTCCATCGCTTTGACCAATTGCGCCTTGGTTGAGCCGGTTAACATATCGAGCTTGGTATCCAGGGCATAGACCTTGAAAAAGTAGCGATGCGTCCCACTTGGCGGTGCCGGCCCACCGTACCCGGGCTGCCTGAAATCTGTAATGCCCTGGCAGGAGCCGTCCGGCAATTTTTGGTCGTGCGGAACATTTTCTGGCAACTCCTTTTTATCAGGTGGGATATTCCACATAACCCAGTGCACCCAAGTACCCATCGGCGCATCGGGGTCGTCATTGATGAGTGCGATACTTTGTGTCCCCGCTGGTATACCTTCCCACTGTAACGGAGGCGATATATCTGCCCCATCGGAGGTATACTTTGAGGGTATCATGCCTCCTTCCTTAAATGCCGGGCTTGTAACCTTAATTGTCATCTTCTTAACTCCTTCTTTTACAGAATCACGTGGTAACTCTTTTTTATTACAACAGCATAATAGAATTGGCACCGCCAACGAAATATAGAACATTTTACGCATGATCGATCCTCCCAATTAACTCTACTCGAAATTTGACCAACAAGCTATGCTCAGTTGCTCCGCCACGTGTTCCTGTTTATTATATGTTGATTCATGAGATAACGCAACGCTGGTTAAAAGATTTTCGGGAAAACGGCGATGTGAGAAAGTGCCCGAGCGCAACGATGAAAGTACCAGAGCAATAATAATCACCCATCAACCTTTTTGCCTGCTTTATGCCTGCCAT
Source organism: uncultured Pirellulales bacterium (assembly GCA_964537355.1). Lineage (GTDB taxonomy): Bacteria > Planctomycetota > Phycisphaerae > Sedimentisphaerales > Anaerobacaceae > NIOZ-UU13. Next base: position 1,238 of record CAZIAN010000926.1, read on the forward strand.
AAATACCGGCGTTTCTTAGTGTCTGGCGCAACTCCCATTCCGGCAATGGTGGCTTGTTCTTGCAGTTCCAGTGTCGCAGGATTGGCCATGCCTGTTCTTCTGTAAGCCCCATGTTCTTGAGTAGGTAAGCCGCGTTTTGGAAAGCCTTGTGGTTACGTCTTCCTTTAGTTACTCCTGGCCACTTGGCTGCTGTTAGCTTTGCTATCTTGACAGCACTTACGTTATCAAAGAATGGCTGTTTCAGTTTTATTGTATTATTATTTGCTGCCTGATACTGTGCCAGATAGTCAGATTCCGTAATTACGCTAT
>CAZIAN010000927.1:0-1544 GCA_964537355.1 uncultured Pirellulales bacterium
GACTTATTGAAAATATCGACATTCAGGCCGATAAGGCGTAAAATAAAATTATATGGTAATAAGTTCGTACTGCATAGCGAATCGTGAAATTTTGCGCAAAATGGGGCGAGAGTTACGAGGCTCGAATTATGATAACGACTGTAGTTTTTGATCTTGACGACACGCTTTACGATGAAATCGAGTATTGTAAAAGCGGCTTTAGAGCCGTAGCTGAGTTTCTCGCCGAATTGCCTGAGGCCCCCCCTGCCGAGCGTATTTTTGGCGCTCTATGTGAACAATTCACTGCCGGCAACCGAACGAAGACTTTTAACTCAGCCCTCAATGAGCTTAACATAAGCTATGATGATAAACGTATTAGGGAACTGGTAAATGCATATCGCAGCCATATTCCAAGGATAAAATTGCCTCAGGACAGCCGGGACGTCCTTTGCGAGTTGAGAGCAAAATATACACTGGCCCTGCTGACTGACGGTTTCCTGCCGGGGCAAAATTTGAAAGTACAATCGCTGGGAATCGAAAAATATTTTAAATGCATTGTCTATACGGAACAGCTCGGCAGAGAATTCTGGAAACCATCGCCCGCCGGCTTTGAAAAGATAATAAAGACCTTAAATGTAAAACCAGAAAATATGGTTTATATCGCTGATAACGAAAAAAAGGATTTTATCGCGCCGAATAAATTGGGATTTTTAACTGTTCAGCTTATTCGCCATGCTCGCCTGCATACGTCAATCTCCGCCCGACCTGGCGCTAAAGCACAACACATAATACACAAAATCAGCCAATTACCCGCCCTTTTGGACGAACTTTGAGGCTTCATTTGTTTCTTACCTCACACCAAAATCCATACTGATAATGTCTAAATAACCATTCTGCCGAAAAAGGCTTCTCTGTGGGCTTTTTTTGTTGACTTTATTATCATTTCCGGCGATAATATACTATCTAAACAAGCTTTTAGGGTGATTTTCAATATATCTAAGGAGTTTTTATTATGCCAGCACGCAGGAGAAAGCAGAGCAACGCTATGCTCTACACTCTAATTACCTTTGTTGGGCTTTTTATTGCCACAACAACGGTTGCGGTCATCTACTACGTCAAAGCTGAAGAGTACAAGAACCGAGAGGCCGATTTACAGCGGGAGATCGACAATTTAGCCACCGACAGAGAGCGCCAAGCATTGGGGTCGATTGTTGGAACAAAACAACCGAATAAAACATGGCTTGCTACAATGGTCGATTATTTCGACAAAACCGTAACTCTGATTGCAGGTGGAGTGGCTGAGCCAACATCGGCCGAGGTTAAAGTTAACAACAGTATTACAGGAACGGCAAATTCTCAAAAGCTGGCTCAGGAACATATTACTATTGGGGACCCCAACAAGACAGGACTTATCCAAATAGTCCAGGGATTAAAAGCAGAGCTGGATAAGACAATAAATTCAAAACTTGAAACCCAGAAGCAGCTTGATGATCTGCAAACAAGATTTGATAACGCGGACAAAGCCAATTTCGAAAAAGAACAAACATTGTTAGCTGAAAAAGATA
>CAZIAN010000928.1:0-1540 GCA_964537355.1 uncultured Pirellulales bacterium
CCAAAGTGGGATCAGCACCTTCTGCCGTAAGCTCCAAGAAGTGCGTATTGATGGCGTAGATGCAGTTGCCGAATCCTATGATTGTGGTTGGGATCGCAAAATTCTCACTCAGGATATTCTTAACGAACGTGCCCTGGGTAAGATCATCGGATAGCTCGACTACGGCAATCTTTTGCGTGAAATTCTGCATAATATAAAGTGTACGACCATCCATATAGAGCCCATCTCCATCTGGAAATAGTTGCTCATCTCCCTGGATGTTTACCGGTGTCGCGGCTCCACTTTCGGTATCCACTAGGTAAAGGACACCAGAAGAAATATTAATCACCACAAGTTTCTTACCATAGAAATCTCCTACAAGACCATTTTCATTTAATCCATCGACCATCTCGAAACCTGTCAATTCAATCTTTTCCACATCAGACGAGAAGACTTTGCCATTGTTTTCAAGTGGAATCTTATATAGAGCCGGATTAGCAGAATCCGTACAATACACGGCCTTGTCCGTAACCAATATATCATTTATCAGGATGCCATCCCCGAAAATGATTTCGGCCAACAATCGCCCGCTGGTGCCGGCATAAACATTAACTCCCTGTTCCCACCAGGGACCAGAGAAGCCCGATGAAAACCCTGTTGCGGCATAAAGATAATCGGTACGCGCATCATAGGACAAACCAGATAAACCTTTTCCCGTAGGCGCCACGAGAACCTGACCTTCTCCCGTAACTAAATTTCCCTTGTAAATAGCTCCGGCGTTGGTGGGATTGTCTGAAAAGGCCAAGGTGCCCACGAAAAAGTCCTGATCCTTACCCAGCTCAATTCCCTCGGGTTCGAATCCAACAGGAATTGGAATCAGATCCGGCCAAATGACTCGGCTGGTTTGGTCTATCTCATGGGCAATTGCAGTTGTGCCAAGGGTGGCTGTAAGTATTATCGCCGCGGCAAGCAGCCCGGCACTTCGATGTAAATGATTTGTGATTTGAGTTTTCATAATTCTATTCTCCATTATTTTTTTGTGTCTCGATTTATAATATCATTGAGGTAACCTTACCTCGATTTTCTATGGGATAACCACTCTTTGTGGTTTGCCAATGAAAACTAAGTTTACCTCTCTTTATTGTTATGTGTTATTCACCTTGAGGGTATAGTATGGTTCCCATAAAGGTAAATATATTAGAGTCTCCACAATCCAAACAACGTTCTATCGTTGCCTTTATCTTCGTCCCTGCGAAGTCGCCGTGTCCCTGGAGTTGGCATTTGCCTGAATAGGCCTCCCCATCGGCCACGCCATGCCAATTACCTTCCCAGAGTGTCGTTTCATCTGTAGGAACGTCATCGACGCCGCCGGTGAAGATAATCGTCTGGCCGTGTTTCCGACTGGAACCGGTTTCATAGGTAATGCTATTATAGACTATATAGACCCTCACTGGAATTTCCTCACCATCAGCAATGGTATACCAAAAAGGCGCTGTCCAAATTCGGTTCTTGATGTGCTCATTACCTCCTTCGTCAACAAACCTCTCTCCCCAATCAATGA
>CAZIAN010000929.1:0-1536 GCA_964537355.1 uncultured Pirellulales bacterium
TATACTAAAAATCGACATATAAGAATCTTATGGACAGAGGTTAATATTATGTACAGGACCAAATCTCTTTTACTGATTATTGCGGCTCAATTGTTTTTAACAGGCTTTGTTAATCGGTCTTTTTGCAGTGAGAAATCAAGATCGCAAAGAAGAACACCTATCGTAGAGGTTTACGAAAAAACCCACGATACCGTCGTAAACATTTCAGGTCTTCGGCAGGTATCGACATCGACATGGGGCGGTTATGATTGGCCGGACATGTTCGATTTCTGGGGGCCGAGATTTCAAAGGGAAGTATCGGTTCTGGGTTCAGGAGTGGTCGTCCACGAAAGCGGCTATCTAATTACAAACGCACACGTAATCAAAGAGGCTCAAAATATCAAGGCCATATTCAATAACGGTGATGAATTCCCATGTTCGATTATCAAGGCCGATGAAAGCAAGGACCTGGCATTGTTGAAAATACAGGCGGATAAAAAACTCCCCTTCGTTCATCTCGGCAGCAGCGATGATTTGATGATAGGAGAAACCGTCGTCGCAATCGGCAATCCCTTTGGCTACTCGAATACCCTTACTACCGGCGTGATAAGCGCCATTGGAAGAGATATCGCTGTTCAGGAAGGTTCCTGGCTCCGCGGGCTTATACAGACAGACGCCCCCATAAATCCCGGGAACAGCGGTGGCCCCCTTTTCAATATCAACGGAGATCTCATAGGAATAAATACCGCCATTAGGGCCGGGGCGAACAATATTGGCTTTTCCATACCCGTAGATACCCTCGCCGACAATCTGGCACAAATGCTCATGCCCGAAAAGCTGCGCCGTGTCCGCCTGGGACTCGTCGTAGGCAGAATAAAAACAACAGGCCCGTACACCGGCCTCGTTATCGATTCGGTCATCGACCCGAGCCCGGCACACGACAAAGGCCTTGCCGCCGGTGACATCATTCTCCAAATGGACGGCCTTAAACTTTCCAATATTATAGATTTTTACGTCAGAATGATAAGCAAGGAAGTCGGAGAGCCCATAACCATTGAATATATCAGGCCCGGCGTTAGCACCTCCAGAACCAGAAAAGTACAACTGTCAATGCTCGTAAGACCTCTGCCGAACGGCCAGGACCTTTGTCGGAAATTCTTCCAAATGAACATCTCTGAGCTCAATACAGCAGTAGCAGCCAAATTCGGTTTCGAGAGCGCCTATCCGATATTGATTATCACCGGCGTACCAAAAAAGGGAATGGCCGATACAATCGGCCTTATTCCCGGCGACCTTATCCTGACTATAAACAACGTTTATGTCCGAAACAGAAAAGAGCTGAGCGTTGTAATGGAAAATATCAGCGAAGGCGACCTCGTGGAAATGACCATTATGCGCTTCGAAAGAAGCTACTTCGGCCAGGTCCGCAGGCAATACACAGTAAGACTAAAAGCCAAAACCTCCAAACCCGGCCAAATCTGAATTTCTCAACTCCACTCTCCGTCATCTCTGAAAGCGTGTCGTTTGTCAAGTACAACGCATAATTATTCCTCTACA
>CAZIAN010000930.1:0-1529 GCA_964537355.1 uncultured Pirellulales bacterium
CGACCCAGAAAGGCAGCAGCTTGCCGACTGTAAGGCCAAAAGAATGATGCGGCGGAAGAATATGCCCGAGCGTATCATCATGGGTTAGATGTATCTTCTCAACAGATCCTTGAAGGTTGGCAATGAAATTGGTATGAGTCAGCTCAACTTCCCGCGGGTCGCCCGTCGTACCCGAAGTGCAGAGAATCGCTGCCGTATCCTCGGAATCCTTCTTTCGGCAGATGTCGCTCAGCAATTCATCCGCCTCGGCCTTATCCGTACTCACTTTTTCAAAAACGGTCATCTCAATCAGACCAACACCCCGATCATTGGCCCACTCCTTGAGTTCCCATTGTGAATCTTCATCCTGGTAATCGTCGGCCATAACAACCAGCCGGGCATCCGTATTCATCAGATGCGTTTTTACCCCTTCGACCGGCCTTTCCGGGTCTATCAAAACCGGAACAGCACCCCCCAATATAATTCCCCAAAGGGCAACGTCCCAGTCCACGCGGTTCTTCCCCAACACCGCAACTTTGTCATTGATGACTATACCCCTGTCCTGAACAAGCCACAAAGCAAAATCCCGCGCCCGTGTTTGCAATTGTCCGAAGGTGATAACTTCCCGGCGTTCCGGCCTGATGATTTCAAGACATTCTTTATCTAAAGATATGATTTTGCCGAGGGACCCGTTAAAAAGCTCGATTAAGTTCCGATATTCAAGCTCCGTTTGCATATGTGCTTTGGCTCCTGTCATTTGCTGTGCAGTTTGAACCTGCAGGCATTCCCTGCCCCTATCTGCCATACTGAAATAATACTTTGTAAGACTGTACCTTTTTCGCTAAAATATTACAAGTCTTTTCCATAAAGCGGGTTAAAATTTCTCTATGACCCCGAAGCGAAAAATCCTGCTAAAAAATATTAATAAATTGTTACTTTTCTCGTTTCGTGTGCCTTATATATATGAAACCGTGGAAACTCTGTATATTTGAGGGAACAAAGTGAAAGCAAATAGATTCTTTTACCTGATTTTGGCATTAACACTCCTCGCCCCCGCCTGTAAAAAGAAACCACCTGCCCCCACAACACCACTCCACCAGGCCGCCAGGGCAAATGACATCAAGCTAATCAAATCACTCATTGCAAAAGGTGCCAATGTAAACGAGAAGGATTCGAATACCTGGACGCCCCTTCACGAGGCCGCCCATCATGGAAATATCGAAGCAGCTAAATTGCTTATCACAAACGGCGCTGATGTAAACGCAAACGACAAAGACGGCTGGACACCACTGTTTCTGGCACTGCCTCACGGCAATAAAGATTTAATCGCCCTTTTTATAAACAACGGCGCTGAAGTCAATGTCAAGTGCGGCCAATATGAGGAAACACCTCTTCACTATGCAGCCAGAGAAGGCTATAAGGAAATAGCAGAACTACTTATCGATAACGGTGCTGATATCAATATCAAAGATGATTATGACGAACGGACACCACTCTGATATGGAACGACCTTTGTCAAATGTTATTTTATCATTTTTGTTTCATTATGT
>CAZIAN010000931.1:0-1524 GCA_964537355.1 uncultured Pirellulales bacterium
ATTCCAAACGGCAGGAGAACCTTAAGATGCATGAGTGTCGGCTGCTGCATGTTCGCCCTCCGGTTTAGGTTTCGGGTGTGGTTCGGACTTGGCTTTGGACTTGGAATCTGCGGCAGGATTCGGATCGGCCTTCGTTTCTGGTTTGTCGGACGGGCCCTCTTTCTTCGCTTCGTCAATCGCCCCGATCATATAGAGCGTGCTCTCCGGGTAGTCTTTGAATTCATCGCGCAAGATTCGTTCGCAACCGTCGAGCGAGTCCTTGAGGCTGACGAGTTTTCCCTTGATGCCGCTAAACTGTTCGGTGGCGAAAAATGGCTGCGTGAGGAATCGCTCCAGCCGTCGTGCGCGGGCAACTACGTTGCGGTCTTCTGAGGCCAGTTGTTCCAAGCCGAGCATGGCGATAACATCCTTGAGATTTTCATACTGCGCGAGCGTCCGCCTGATTTCCTGCGCCAAGAGATAATGCCGTTCGCCGACTATGCCGGGCGTGGCCATTTTGGAGCTGGATTGCAGCAGATCGATAGCAGGATAAAGTCCTTCACTCGCCCGTTTGCGAGAAAGCACGATAGATGCTGAGAGATGTGAAAACGTATGTACCGCCGCCGGGTCGGTCAAATCGTCCGCAGGTACATAAACCGCCTGAATGGACGTGATGGCTCCGGTATCGGTATTGGCGATGCGTTCCTCCAGCTGCGACAACTCCGTGCCCATCGTGGGCTGATAGCCTAGACGCGAAGGCATCTGCCCCATCAGGCCCGACACCTCCATGCCAGCCTGAATGAAGCGAAAAATATTATCGATCAGCAGCAGTACGTCGCGATGCTCGTCGTCCCGGAAATACTCGGCCATCGTCAGCGCCGCATGGCCCACGCGAAACCGGCTGCCCGGTGGCTCATTCATCTGGCCGAAGATCATCACCATGTTCGGCAACACGCCAGCTTCCTTCATGTCGCGGTAAAGCTCCTCGCCTTCCCGACACCTTTCGCCTATCCCACAAAAAATGCTTACCCCCTCTTGGTGCCCGATCATGTTGTGAATCATTTCGGTAAGCAATACTGTCTTACCTACCCCCGCTCCGCCGAACAGGCCTGCTTTGCCGCCTCGCTCGAGCGGCACCAGCACATCTATGGCCTTGATGCCAGTCTCGAAAATCTCAGATTTAGTAGAACGCCGTGCTAACGCCGGAGGGGCTTGATGGACTGTTCGCCATTGGATATCTGTCGGTGCAACCTGGCGGTCGATGGTGTTGCCGAAAACGTCGAACATTCGGGAGAGAATTCCCTTGCCGACCGGCGCCTTCAACGGCCCACCCGTATCCTCCACCGCGATGCCGCGGGATAGGCCTTGGGTAGGGGTCAGTGCGATTCCACGCACGCGATGTGCGTCGAGTTGAGCCAAAACCTCGATGGCAATTTTTCCCTCTTTCGCGTGCAGCAGCGAGTAGATCGGCGGCAAATGTGCGTCGAATCGTATATCCACGACGCTGCCGCGTACTGAGACAACCACGCCGAGATTCGATAAACT
>CAZIAN010000932.1:0-1519 GCA_964537355.1 uncultured Pirellulales bacterium
CGCCATCGCTAACCATGTACATGCCAGCTTCCCCTCTGGCAATTTCATTGCGGACATAGACCTCTCCTGTGGGAATCTTCGTTGCCAGCTTTATCCTCTTGAACTCTGATGCTACTATATCTCCCTCTGGCAATTGCTGTAGAGCCTGCCTTACTATTTTCACTGATTGTTTTATTTCCTCTATCCCGACCAGATATCTTGCATAGGCATCACCTTCTTCTCGCACAGGAACTTCAAAACCAAACCTGTCATACACCTCGTAAGGCTCGTCTTTCCTGACATCTGCTTTCAAACCCGATGCCCTTAACACTGGGCCGGTGGCACCTAATTGAATCGCATTCTTCAGTTTCAATATACCGATGCCTTTCGCTCTGCTTAGCAAGCCTGGATTCTCCATCTCTTCAATCTGCACCATCTCGCCTATCTGGTCAAGAACATTCATTACTCTTTGAACAGCTCCATCAGGTAAGTCTCTCCTTACACCTCCAGGACATATATAGCCGGCTGGATATACTCTGCCTCCAGTTATCATTTCGAACAAATCTAGTATGTAATCCCTGTAGCCAAAAGCTAACTTGAATCCGGTATCGAAGCCTGTGCCGATGCAAAAAGTACCAAACCAGATAATGTGAGACTGGATTCTGGAAAGCTCAGCCATTATCACTCTAATATATTTAGCTCGTTCCGGCGGCTCAATCCCCATCAACTCTTCAACTGCTTCGGCATGTATCAAATTCCAGTTTAGCGCTTCCAGCACACAGATTCTATCTGACAGAACAGCATTTTGGATTGGAAGCCTGTATTCCATAAGCTTTTCAAAACCACGGTGCAGGTATCCCGGGTCAGCACGAGCCGAAATCACAATCTCTCCATCAATCTTCAATTTGATGCCAAAGTTTCCTGAACCAGGATGAGCTGGCCCGAAATAAAAGTCATACCCTGTCTCTTGAGGAGCGCGTTTCAGTTCGCTAGCCATAGTAGACACTCTCCCGCTCATTTGCTTTGTCATAATATTTCTCCCTTACGTATTCTCGCCAGTTAAAATCTTTTCTAAATGGAGGTGGCCCGTCCCAGTCTTCCAGAAACAGCGGAGTCAGATTGTCATTACCTTTAAAATTGACCCCAAAAAGTTCATGTGTCTCCCGCTCGTGAGCCTGGGCGCTTCCATCCCATACTCCGGTTACAGAATCGATAACCGCATTTTGTCTATCGATCTTTACTTTCGAAGTAAGAAGAATCTTGTCCTGGTACGACCACAGGTGATAGGCAAGCTCAAACATACCTTCATCGGGCCAATCCACCGCCGATATTGCCGACAGGTGTTCGAATCCCTGGTCTTTTATCCATCTGCAGAAATTTGCAAGACTCTCAGTTGGTATATCCAGCCATATCCTGCCCTTGCGCCGCAGTTCGCCTTTTATTTTGAACTCCGAGGCTAGCTTCTCTAAAATCTCATTCTCTTTTGTAGCCATCTCATTCCATTTCCTTTACATGCTGGAATATTTTTCCACACGCCTCA
>CAZIAN010000933.1:0-945 GCA_964537355.1 uncultured Pirellulales bacterium
CTCCCTGGCAGATAGTAAGGAATAATTTGTAAAATGCTCAAGCAGAACACCTCTCGTTCTTTGTCCGATCCAAATATCATCAAATGCCATACCATCATTGTCCTGTGCCGTTCCATCAGAACCATATATTATTCTGAATTTGACATCTTCTTTCCCGACCAGATCATCCAGCTTATGTCGTGATTCAATCCACCCGACATCCTTAATATTTCCGGACCTGGCAGTCCAGCCCACTCCGTCTCCTCCCGGTTTTCCCTTGATAAGAGCCGAATTATACCAGTTAATTCCATCATCCAGAGTACCTGAATATTCCCATCCGGGCTGATCGCCAATCTTATACTGAAGTGCAGCACCATCCCTGTTCAGGTCAAACCGTTTCCAAAGCTTGATCCTGATCATAGGCCTGTCATATCCTTTAAAATCGAAGCAGGGACTTATGATGGAAGATGAATCAACTTTCTGGTTGAAAACGTCATATCGTGTAAACCATGCACTGTCTCCGGTAGCATCTGCGTTTATGAATGTGCGGTCGGGAATTCCGAACGACCAGGTGTTTTCTGAGTTATAGTCTTTAACCCATCCCCCGTCGCCATTCCTGAAGTCTTCTGAATATGTTGTATCCAGCAGATGGATTGTCGGACGAATATACACCTCCCTGTAAATAGTATCATGGCAGTCAGGGTAGGTTGTTCTTACAATATATTCTATCGGGAGATACCCAGTTTGCCTCTTGGGGTATATTGTATTAGGCATCGTATGGAGTGAATCCCCGTCAAAGAAATTCCAGCTGCGAGAGGCAATAACTGACGGAGAGATTGTGGCATCAAAAAGACGGAGTGTGTCTGAAGGATGATAGCATTCGTTTTCCCAGTAGAAATTTGCCTTGGGCTTAACTCCCAGGTCAAATTGTTTAGTTCCTGCCGATATGCAATTATTGACTGTAGT
>CAZIAN010000933.1:955-1509 GCA_964537355.1 uncultured Pirellulales bacterium
AGAGTGTTACATTTTTCACACCTCCGGTTTTAAAAAGGTAAGCAGGGCTTTTAAAAGGGCTAGAACTTGACCCTCCCAAATCATAGAATTCCCATTTCCAGACACTTACACTATCCGATGAGGTTGTGAGATTAATAAACCTGGTGGAATCAGTCTCGCTCTCAATACAGATATCAACTGTACTAAAGTTTACAACGGGCGCTGCGTTTATATGTACCGGTACAGAAACGGAGCTCACACATCCTCTTTTTGTTGTATATATGTAATTTACTGTTGCATCACCAATGGTAAGTGAGGGATCAAACAGAGAGTCGACCACCGGTCCCGAAAAGACGCCTCCCGGATGGGACACATAAAGTTCAAATGGTTCCCGGTTATTGCAGAAAACATCACCCGTATCTATGTTATTGATTGTTACCTGGGCTATTGAATCAATAATAAACGGTCTGTAAATCTCCAGTATTGATGTTCCTGAAAGTGTACTGAAGAATAATGTGTCTTCTTTGTTACCCGCTCTCATCCGGCCAGGATCAATAACAATGACAGAATCGTTT
>CAZIAN010000934.1:0-1508 GCA_964537355.1 uncultured Pirellulales bacterium
CAGTTATTGACCCATATCAACCCATATCGAAAAGTCCGTTACGCGGATGACCCGGCTGTGGCTTTTGTCGAGATTACCAATGAAAACAGTTTCTTTATGTGGGACAGTGATAATACACTTCGGACACTTCCTCCGTATTATGGGGATATTCTGCAGAAAAAATTCAACGACTGGCTTAAGAATCGCTACGGCTCAGATGAAAAACTGCGAAGGATTTGGTCCGAGGGCGCCGAGTCGCTTGGAAAGAATCTCCTTAGTAACAGCAATTTTCGGATGACCACTTCGGGCAGTAGTGTCCCGACGAACTGGAACCTGGAGCAGCATTCAGGATGCAGAGCTTCACTCTCGCAGAAGCGCTATCAATCTAAGGAATCGCTCTATATTGAGATTGACAAGGCCGATGACACCGAATGGCACCTTCAGTTTAACCAGGGAGGTATTTCTTTAACGGCCGGGAAGTATTACACGGTAGTTTTTGAAGCCGCCGCCGACGAGCCGAGGAAGATAAGCTGCTCTGTCAGTCAGGCCCATAGCCCCTGGGGCAATCTTGGCCTCTCGCGAGATGTGGAATTAAACCAAAAGTGGCAAACGTTTCATTTCGGCTTTGCTGCCAAATCTGATGACAACAACGCCCGCTTGAGTTTTGCTTTTGGTACAGGTAAGGTTCCGATTCACCTTGCCAATGTCCAGCTTCATCCCGGCGGCAGGGTAAGTTTACAGAAAGGAGAATCCATCAGGAGCGGGAGCATTGCATTTTTCGCCGACAATGAAAGCCCTAATCGTACTATCGACAGGATGCAGTTTCTGGCGGAAACGGAAAAGGCTTACTTCGACGGGATGCGAAACTTCATCAAAGAAGACCTCGGTTGCAAGGCCCTTGTAACCGGAACGATTGTCTTTGGACCTTTAGGGCTTTATGCCCAGAGCGATATGGATTTTATCGATACTCATGCATACTGGCAGCATCCAAGATTTCCCGGAAGACCGTGGGATAGCGGCAATTGGATTGTCGAACAAAAACCTATGACGGACTATCCCGCCGAAGCAACTTTGTTTCGCCTGGCTGCTTCGCGTCTCGACGATAAACCTTTTACTCTCAGCGAATATAACCATCCCGCTCCTCTCGATTCACAGGCAGAGTGTGTTCCTATGGTAGCTTCTTTTGCGGCCGCACAGGACTGGGACGCCGTATGGCTATATACATACTCCCACGGTACCGACGATTGGTATAGAGAGAATATGAACAGCTATTTTGATATCGACACCAACCCGGCCAAGTGGGGCTTTATGCGTGCAGGTGCTGCTATTTTCCGAGAGGGGCTGGTTAAACCGCTTGAAGGTTCTATGGTTGCGATGTTAAATCAGTCGCCGGATTTGTTAAATCAGCTTGCTCAGCTACATATTAGATATGACCGGAACATGTTGGATGTTGTTACCAATGTATGTGGTGCAACACCCCAGAGCATACTTAGTAAAATGTTGTCCCTAAGCCTTAAACCTTCATCTGT
>CAZIAN010000935.1:0-1507 GCA_964537355.1 uncultured Pirellulales bacterium
GTCACAAGTGGGCCAGCAAAAAGGTAGAAGTGTAAACAATAGGCTCAAATTACTATTCCACATGATTTCATCCAATCTTTTTTATTGAAACTTTTCAGCTTGTGCGTAGCTATGGTTTTCCAACCTGCTTTTGGCATCTCTTAATTGGTTCATAATATTGTCGATTATTTCTGGAGTATAGTTTTTCCCTTCGTAGGCCATTTCCTTGTATAACTCTCCGCTTAGCCACTTTCTGCCGAAATGAATCATGTCCTTTATTTTGAGGATTTCGATGTCCATATTTCCTGATACTCCGGAAGCACCATGCTCGTGGATACCTTTAGCGCCGGCTATCCTCCATATCTGCCAGCCTCTTGATCTGGCGGTAAAACAATAATCGCTGTCGCTGCCGATAAATACGAAATTCTCGTCCAGTAATCCGATTTCTCGAACCATTTCTTTTCTGAGTATCATACAAGCCCCGTTGCACCAGAGAATTTGTTCATCTTCGGTAAACTCTGTTAGCCGACCATGTTGGTGTTTTCCTAAAGGAAATGCTTCATAACTCCCACCACAAATCACATAGTCGGGATTCTCCGCATGCAATTGCAATGGAGCACCGATGCCGCATTCAGGATGTGAATTCATAAATGCTGTCATTATTTCCATGGCAGATGGTTCGAGGTACATATCCTGATTTAATACGAGAATATATTCACAGGGTTGGCTTAGATACTTTTTTAAGCCTTCGTTTACAGCTGCGGTGAAGTAGATATTATCATTGCTATTGTCTCGAACAAATATTTCCACCTCTTTAATTGTTTGCTTATTTAAGTGAGTTATACATTTTTCGAGCTGCGTTTTATTCTTGTAATATGGGATGACAGTCGGAATTATTTTTTCTTGTTTATAATTAAGCTTATGGTTTGCAATTTTATGCTTTGCCGACATTGTTCGCAATTCTTTAGCAATGTCTTGAAATACAGGCTCCCATTGCCCCCATTTTTTCTGCCTGAAAAGTTTCATAGTTGGATACCATGGACTATCCTGGCGGTTCAGCATCCATCTCCATTCAGGCGCAAAAGGCAGAAGTGCCCAGACCGGTTTGCCCATAGCTCCGGCCAAGTGGAGAACCGAAGTATCTACTGAAATTACCAAATCCAGATTTTCAATCGCTGCGGCTGTGTCTGTGAAGTCTTCGAACTCAGTCCCAAGATTTGTTATTGTCATTTCACCAGCTAATTCTTCAACCTGCTCAGTCGCTTTGCCTTTCTGTAATCCGTATAACCGAACGCCATTAATTTTAGTCAGCGGTTCAAAGTATTTCAGTGTACAGGAACGGTTCTGGTCGTTACCATGAGATGGAGAACCAGCCCAAACAATACCTAATTTAAAATCCGGACCTGCAAGCTTGTTTCTCCAATACTTAGCCTTTTTCGGGCAACAGTTAATATATGGAACCTCAGCAGGAATCGTCTCCAGAGTTGTTTCGAATATTTTTGGAAGGTCCATAAGGGAGATATGATGA
>CAZIAN010000936.1:0-1505 GCA_964537355.1 uncultured Pirellulales bacterium
AAGAATATGTACGCCGCCGTCGGAATCCATCCGCATGATGCACGCGATGTAACCGACGAAACGCTAACAGAGTTAAAAGAGCTTGCCCAGGATGAAAAAGTCGTAGCCCTCGGTGAGACAGGCCTGGATTTTCATTATAATTTCTCAAGTCAACCCGACCAGAAGCGGGCTTTCGCTGCCCAGTTGAAAATCGCCAAAAAATTGAATCTGCCCATAATCATCCATTGCAGAGAGGCCTTTGATGAAACGATGGAGATTTTAGACCAATACGGCCGCGGTATAAGAGGTGCGGTCTTCCATTGTTTCAGCGGGTCGGCCGAGCAGGCAAAGATTATTCTCGATTATGGTTTTTATATCTCGTTCACCGGTGTAGTTACCTTCAAAAATGCCGACCTTATTCGCAATGCCGCCAAAATTGTACCCGTAGATAGATTGATGCTCGAAACCGACTGCCCCTATATGTCACCGGAACCGATGCGAAAGCAGAAAATAAACGAGCCTGCCCTTATGATTCACACCGCCAGGTATCTGGCCGAACTAAAGCAGATGGACTTAACCGATTTCGCCAATGCCGTTACAGCCACCTGCAAGTCCTTCTTCGACCTGCCCTGACTACATATAGCCCTTTCTACCTGCTGGCCTGCAGCCGTACCTGTAACTTTATCTCACCGTGGGGGGCAGCGAGTTTTGTCTCTTTTGCCTTGTGACTTATGAACTTATGCACTTTTTTTCCTTGCACTCACACATCCCCAAAGCTTAACATACCATCGACGTGCGAGTATGTTTAAAATTCTTGGAAGCACAAAATACAAGAGTATGCCGTTTATACCTTTTTGAGCTAAACAAGTCAGGTAAAAGTAACTGCTGGCCACATCTTGAATGAGAAAAGGAAAGAACTATGAATGAAGAAAAACGCCCCGGTGGCTTGACTGCACTTGCAGTAATTAATTTCATTTTTTCCGGCTTTGGTTTGTTATCACTTTTTGGTTTCTTGGCTTTCTTTGCTTTGAGAGGAAAAATACTAACTGATAATATGGAAGAAGTACAAAAGGCCCAGATTGAAGCTTTAAAAAATTTGGGACTGCCGATGCTTATTTTTATCTGTGTTCTTAATATCTTATCCAGTGTGCTTCTACTTCTGGCCGGTGTAGGCTATCTGAAACAGAAAAAGTTTCTTGGGAGGACCATCGGAAATCTCTATGCAGTCATTACCATTATCAGCAGTGTTATTTCCGGAATATTGTTCGCTCCCGAGCTTGGAGGTGGCTTCAATATCATGACCATGGTCGGCCTGATTTATCCCGTACTTACACTTATTCTGCTCAACACTACCTTTAAGGAGGACCTGACCAACTAAAGCCGGACGATTCTCTCGCCATCTTCAATGTTGGGAGTTCACGAAAAATGAATCTCAAAACAATAAATATCGCTCACGTTCGCCTTATCAGTTTTTACTGGAGCCGGTATGTCGTACGAAGTGGGTCGGGCCTGGTCTATCTTATGAT
>CAZIAN010000937.1:0-1504 GCA_964537355.1 uncultured Pirellulales bacterium
CGATGGAAGGTGCTATGGCAACAATCGATGATGCCTTAGTGCGTATGCAGCAGTTAGCCGAACAGGCGGCCACCGGCTCGTACTCTGCAGCACAGAGAACAATTATGGAGAACGAGTTCAGAGAAATGCGAGAGGAAATCGACCGCGTCGCCGGGGCAACCACCTTTAACGGCATCAAAATGCTCGATAACTCCGCTTCCGTAAATATCCACTTCGGCAAACTTACAACAGATAACATAAGCGTTTCCGGCAGCAATATAACCAGTGCATCGGGTGGGCTTAATATCACAGGCCTGACTATTGCCGACGTGGCCAGCGCCAAGAACGCGTTGGTAACGATAGACAGCGCGATCAGCGTCAAAGATACAGCTCGTGCCAAGTTCGGTTACAAGATGAACCGTCTTGAAGGTACGATATCGGTGCTCAATATTCAGGCTGAGAACCTCCAGGCTGCAGAATCTCGTGTTTCGGACGTAGATGTTGCAACTGAAATGGCCGAGATGACGAGGAACCAGGTCCTTGCACAGGCCGGTATCTCGATGTTGGCTCAGGCCAACACAATGCCTCAGATGGCACTAACACTACTAAGATAACAAAACGGCAACAATCGTCTTTATAATAAAGGGAGCCTCTAAAATATATTATAGCTAAATTCACTACTGCCATAGTGAGTTGTTCTTACCCCTGCTTTAATGTACTTAATTGCCCTAATTAAAGCAGGGGTTTATTTGTTCGCTTTCCTTACCTTAAGTCATCCCATCTTCCTTAATTATCAATAATCAATCATCACTAATCGATAATCAATCGAAAAATCCTCCCCTTACTTCCTATACTCCTCCGCATGTTCTTTACAAAGCCACAAATAATGTCCTTCCGGTGTCAATACCTTTTTTAATCCTCCCCATTCCTGCTTCGGGTCCACCTCATCTAACAGTTTCCGCAAAGCCCGCAGTTCCATCACTTCGAGCCGCTGTGCCACAAGTAATAAACCGACAAGTTGAGGGTTTTGATGAAGGCCGCGACCTTCTGGATATCCCGGAGCCCTTCTTCGGTCAATGAACGAGTCGGGTCAATATCTTTTGACGCCGCCTTTGCATGCTGAACGAGGTACAGTTTCATTTTTTAGTCACCCTTTGACAAAATATACATGGGATTATTATAGCAAAAAATCTTAATGGTGAAAGGGCCGGTTAAGCTTGTATCACTACGTTTCAGTACGAAAGGCACCATTAGAGTTCGACTACTCAGGGGCGCATTACTTCTGCCATTCTTTTAAGCAAATCGTATCGAGTAATCAAAATGTAGAGGGCAACAGCGTGGCAAATGATGAATACAACTTGCACAAGTGCACACGTGATCTTGGCATTCCTTTTCTTGAAGAAAAGATATCCAAATAGAGGAAGAAAAAAGACGGCAGAATACGCCAGCGATAATAAATTGTACATCTCTTCATGGCCATACGGAGCACCCAAATCATACTCATAGACAAGCACTAATAATCCTC